>DATAGU010000080.1:0-14061 GCA_036263495.1 Polyangia bacterium
GTTTTCAGTGCGCGCAGGGCCTCTTCCGATGCGCGCAGTTCCGTTTTCAGTGCGCGCAGCCGCGTTTTCAAAACGCGCGTTTCGCCTTCCGGACTCAAGCAATCTCGCTGAGATACGCGCCAGGTGGCTGCCGCTTCGCAAGGCGGTGCTCACGATCTGCGGGATGACGCTTCAGGTGTGCGGGTAGGCCCCTCCGGCCCCCAGGAGGGCGCTTTTACCTGCGCCGAGACCTGCGCGCCCGTGAACGATGCCTCCGCGAACCCGCGGGGACCCTCAATCCAGCGCAACGATGCCTCCACCGGGTCACAAGAAGGAACAACTTGCTACCAGAGCGCCCCATGAGTAACCATGTTCGCCTCCTGAGGAGCACCTGATGCCCCAGCGATCCTCATCGTTCCCCGCCCCGCCTTGGGCGTCCCTGCGGCCCCGCGCCACACCGGCTGCCCTGTGCTGCCTGCTCTTTTTCCTCGCGCGACCGGCGCTCGCCCAGCCCGCCTGCGACGACTCCGCCCAGCTGCCGAACCCGGTCTACCTGGCGGTGGGCGACACGCAGGTGAACCTCCTCAAGCGCCTCGGCAAGGAGCTGCGCGACCGCGAGAACGTGACCCTCGTCTGGCGCGCGAGCGGCTCCTGCACCAACCTCGACGCCCTCTACGGCGACGTCAAGCTCACCGGCACGCTCTCCTACATCCCGCAGGGCTATGACCCGGCCACGACCCCCACGCCGCCCACCTGCACCACACCGGCCGGCGGCGTGAGCGTGGACATCGCCAACTCGATCGTCTTCACGGGCACCTGCCCCTCGTCCCGGCCGCCGACCATCGTCGACCAGCCGGGGCCGGTGCAGTCCTTCGTGTTCGTCGTGCCGCGCGCCTCCTCGCAGCGCGTCATCACCGCCGAGGAGGCCTACTTCGCCTTCGGCTTCGGCCAGGCCGGCGGCGTCGAGCCGTGGACCGACGAGAGCCAGCTCTACACGCGGCCTCCCACCAAAGGGACGGTGATCAGCGTGGGCGCCTCGATCCGCGTGCCGGCCGGCAAGTGGAAGGGGCAGGCCATCGACATGTCCAAGGACCTCGCGAGCCTGGTGGCGCAGTCGCCGGCGCCGGAGCGGGCCCTCGGCATCCTCGGCTCGGAGGTGTTCGACACCTACCGCACGACGCTCCGGCAGCTCGCCTTCCGCGCCTTCGGCCAGTACCACGCCTACTACCCCGACTCGACCGAGAACGCGCAGGACAAGCGCAACGTCCGCGACGGTCACTATCACATCTGGTCGTACACGCGCTGGCTCCTGCCCACCGACGGCGCCGGCAACGCGCTCAAGCCGCTGGCCGCGCGGGTGGTGAGCCTCATCGTCGGCAGCCCGGTCGCGCCGCCGCCGGCCTTCGAGCCGCTCGACGCCGAGATAGAGGTGGGCCTCGTGCCCCGCTGCGCCATGAGGGTGGCGCGCACGAGCGAGGGCGGGGATTTCACCCTGGATGCGCCCGTGGCCCCCTGCGGCTGCTACTTCGAGAGCCGCACCGGAGGCACGTCGTGCACCGCCTGCACGAGCGACAGCACCTGCGGCGGCGGGCGCTGCCGTCACGGCTACTGCGAGGCGAGGTGATCATGCGCGGCCTGTTCGCGGTGCTCGGTCTGCTCCTGCTCACCACCCTGGCGGCCTGCCCGGGCGCGGGGGGCTCCTCGCGAGACGCCGGGCCCGACGCCGGCGCGCTCCCGGATCTTCAGCCCGCGCCGGATCTCGGCTGCTACTCGAACCCCCAGACCCACGTCGAGATCATCAACGCCTGCACGAGTAGCCAGTCGCTCGACAAGACCCCGCGGCTGCCGCTGGCCCGTCCGGATGGCACGCTGCCGCCGCTGCCTTGAGAGGGGACGCGTGAGCGGCGCTCGGATGTGGCGCTTCGGGGTGGCGCTCGCGCTTTTGGCCAGCGCCGCCCGGGCCGAAGGCCCCCCCGAGCCGGCGCAGGCGGACCGGCTGTCGGCCGTCGAGGACGAGCTCCGGCGGCTGCGCGAGGAGCTCGCGGTCGAGCGCAAGGCGCGGGCCCAGGCCGAGGAGGCCGAGGCGCAGACCCGCGAGGCCCTGCGCGAGGCCGCCCGCACCGAGGCCCGCACCCTGGCCGCCGACATGGTGCGCCGCCTCCTCGCCGAGCACGAGCAGAAGAAGGCGCAGGACAAGGACCAGGCCGCGCGACGGAGCGGGCGGCTCCGGGTCTCGCTGTCCGGCTTCCTCCAGGCCGACGGCGTGCTCTATCGCCAGGACTCGCTCGACGAGGTGGACCCCGCGACCGGCGAGCCGCTCAACGAGACGCGCTTCCTCATCCGCCGCGCCCGGCTCGACGCCGAGGTGAGCTACCGGTTCATCGGCGCCGCGGTGCGCTTCGAGGGCAACACGGTCCAGGGCCCGACCGCCCGCATCATCGGCGCCGAGGCGTGGGCGCGCTGGCCGTTCGTGGAGACCGGCCGTCCGCCCGTGGTCACGGTGGCCATCGGGCTCCTCAAGATCCCCTTCGGGTTCGAGCTGCCGCAGTACAACGCCGAACGGTTCTTCCTCGAGCGCAGCAATATCAGCCGCGCCTTCTTCCCGGGCGACTTCGACCTCGGCGTGCGCCTCCAGGGCGGGGTGCGCTTCCTGCGCTATGCGCTCGCGGCCATGAACGGCGACCCCGTGGGCGCGCGCGGCTATCCGGGGCGCGATCCCAACGAGAGCAAGGACGTCCTCGGCCGCGTCGGGGTCGACGTCAGCCCGGGCCGGCGCCTGGCCGTGGCGGGCGGGGTCTCGGGCCTCTACGGCACGGGCTTTCACCGCGGCACGCCGGCCACCAAGGACGTCCTCACCTGGCGGGACGCCAACGGCGACGGGCTCGTGCAGCTGTCGGAGCTGCAGGTCATCCCCGGCGCGGCGAGCACGCCCTCCCAGAACTTCCGCCGCTTCGCCCTCGGCCTCGACCTCCGGTTCACCGCCGCGCTCCCGCGGCTCGGCGCGCTCACCGTGTCGGGCGAGATCCTGTGGGGGGCCAACCTCGACCGCGGCCTCCTGCCCGCGGACCCGGTGGCGGCCGGCCGCCCGCTGCGGGAGCGCGGCGGGTACGCGGCGCTCACGCAGGAGCTGTCGCCGTACGCGATGATCGGCGTGCGCTACGACCGCTACAACCCGGACGTGGATGCGCGCCAGCAGGCGGGGTCGCAGCCGGTGCCGCTCGACAGCTCGTTCTCGACGCTGGCCGTGGCCGTGGCCGTGCGCTACCCGCCCTGGGGACGCCTCACCATCGAGTACGACCACAACACCAACGCCCTCGGCCGCACGCTCTCGGGCCTGGCCACCACCCTGGGCAGCGATGCGCTCACCCTGCGCGCGCAGGTGACGTACTGATGCGCGGAGCCGGTGACGGTATTAGCGAACCCAACTTGCTCGCGGCCCGAGAGGATGGGATGCGCGGTGACGGTATTCAACAACCCAACTTGCTCGCGGCTCGAGGGGGGAAACTTGGGTTCTTTGATACCGTCACCACAATGGCCCAAGGCATGGCCCGAGGGGGGAAACTTGGGTTCTTTCATACCGTCACCGCCCTGGGTCTATGCCTGGCGCTGGGAGGATGCGCGGCGGCGCCGGCGGACCGGGGGCTCCTGGCCCTTTTGCGGGTCGAGGGGGCGCAGTTCTATCCGGGGCGTCCACCGGCAGCGCGGGGCGGGCCGGATGTCACCGGGCTCCTGGTCGGGCGCACGGTGGTGCGCCCCGGAGAAGTCGGTTTCGGCGTCTCGGGCGCGGCGGCGGCCGGAACCACGGGCGTCGTGCTGTCGCTCGAAGGCGACGCGGGCTACTGGGTGCTGGCCGCGGGCGTGCCGGATGTGACGGCGCCGGACCAGCCGACCTACGCCGCGCTGCTGTCGTTCGCGCCCACGCTGCCGGCGGGGACGCGCACCCTGGCGGTGCAGGCGGTCGATGCCGCGGGGCACGCCGGAGCGCCGCGCCTCCAGCCCCTCACCGTGGCCGAGGGGTCGTCTGCCTTGCCCGAGGGCGCGCTCGTGATCGGCCTGCGCTGGGACACCGAGGCGGACCTCGACCTCCACGTGGTCGAGCCGGGCGGCGCCGAGATCTGGACGCGCAAGCCCACGGGCAGCACGCCCGATGGCGGCGGGGGCGGCGGTGGTGATGGCGGGGGCGGCGGTGATGGTGGCGGCGATGGCGGCACGCCCGCGCCGGGCGTGCTCGACGTGGACTCGAACGCGCTCTGCGTCATCGACGGTCGCCGCGCGGAGAACGTCATCTATGCCGGGGCGGCGCCGGCGGGGACGTATCTCGTGCGCGTCGATCCCTGGTCGCTGTGCGGTGAGACGCACGCCTACTGGGTGGTGGAGGTCCGGCGCCAGGGCGAGCCGGTGGCGCGCGCGGCCGGGGAGGTGGTGACGTCGGCCACGCGGGGGCCGCATGGGCCAGGCGCGGGCTTCCTCGCGCTCTCGTTCACCGTGCCGTAGGGGCCACCGGGGATGTCGCGGTCCGGGCCGATCGTGCTCCTGGCGGTGCTCTGGGCCGAGGGGACCGCGCCCGCGGGATACGCCGAGGAACCGCCCGAGGCCGAGGCCGAGGCCGCGCCGAGCTACACGACCACGGTGCGCACGGCCTCGCCACGGAGGGACCCGGGGGCGACGACGGTGCGCGCGGAGGAGGCGGCGCGGGTGCCGGGGGCGCAGGGCGATGCGCTCAAGGGGGTCGAGGATCTGCCGGGGGTCGGCCGCAGCCCGCCTGGGGCGGGGCAGCTCGTGCTCTGGGGCGCCGCGCCCGGCGACTCGCGCGTGCTCGTCGACGGCGTGGAGATCCCGGCGCTCTATCACCTCGGCGGCTGGCGGGCGGCGCTCGGCCCGGCGCTCGTGCGCAGCATCGAGCTCGTGCCGGGGGCGTTCGGTCCGGAGTACGGCCGGAGCCTCGGGGGGCTCGTGCGCGTGTCGGCCCGCGACCCCGAGGTGCAAGGAGGCCATGCTGTCGGGGGCGCCTTCGCCGCCGACCTCCTCGACGCCGGGGGGGAGCTGTCGGTCGCCGCGGGCGAGCGCTTCCAGCTGGCCGTGTCCGGCCGCTACGGCTACTTCGAGCGCCTGGTCCGCGCCGTCCTGCCCGGCGCGCTCGGCCTCTTCCCCATTCCTCGCTACGCCGACGCGCAGCTCCGGGCCCGGCTGCGTCTTGGCGAGGGCGAGGCGCTGCGGGCGACGTTCCTCTATGCCGACGACCAGCTCGTGCGCGTGCCGGCCACGGCGGCGATGGGGTCGGGGGCCGGGACAGGGGCGGGCGCGGGGGACGATCCGGCGGGGCCCACGGAGGTGCGGCGCGAGGAGCGGGCGCGGACGTTCTATCGCCTGGCGCTCGAGTACACGCGGCTCCTCGCGGGCGGCGGGCGGGTGGTGGTGACGGCGTACGGGGGCCTGGACGTAGAGCATCGGCAGGACCTCTTCGGGCCCACGCCGGCGCGCCTCGATCGCGACGCCTGGAGCTACGGCCTGCGCATCCACTACGAGCGGCGCCTGCACCCGCGGGTGTTCGTGCTGGCCGGGCTCGATTGGCGCGGGGAGCGCACGCGGCTTGGGCGCGTGGGCTCGCTCACCCTGCCGCCGCGCGAGGGCGACCCGTATGTGTTCGGCCAGCCCCCGGGGAGCGACGTCAACGCCGACGCCTGGACCACCCACATCGCCGACGTGGCGCCCTGGGTGCTCGGCGAGTTCTCGCTGGGCCCGCTCAAGGTCTCGCCCGGGGTGCGCCTCGATGCCTACCTCATCGAAGGGAGCCGCCTCGTGCCGCGCGTCGGCGCGACGCCGCCCATCGGGTACACGCGGCTCGCCTGGGCGCTCGACCCGCGGGTCGCGCTCAGCTGGCGGGTGCATCCCGTGCTCACGCTCCAGGCCGCGGCGGGCCTCTATCATCAGCCGCCGGCGCCCGAGGATCTGAGCGCCGTGTTCGGCAACCCCGCGCTCGGCCCGACGCGCGCGGTGCACGTGAGCGCCGCGGCGGCCCTGCGCGTGACGGTCGGGGCCCAGGCCCGGGTCGGGCTCGTGGTCGAGGCGACGGGGTTCTATCGCCACCTCGACCAGCAGGTCGTGCGCTCGGCCGCGGCCACGCCGCCGCTCGCCGGGGCGCTCGGCCAGGACGGGAGCGGACGGAGCTACGGCCTCCAGCTCCTCGTGCGCGCCGAGCCGTGGCGCGGCCTCTCGGGCTGGCTCGCCTACACCGTGGGCCGGAGCGAGCGGCGCGACCACCCGGGCGAGGCGCTGCGCCTGGCGGATTACGACCAGACCCACCTCCTCACCCTGGTGGCGAGCTATCGCCGTCGCGGGTGGGGCGCGGGCGTGCGGCTGCGCCACGCCACCGGGCTCCCGCGGACGCCCGTGGTGGGCGCGTTCTTCGACGCCCAGGGCGACCAGTTCCAGCCGCTCTTCGGCGCGCGCAACGCCATTCGCCTGCCCGACTTCGTGCAGCTCGACCTGCGGGTGGATCGCAGCTTCACGTTCGGCCGGCTCCTCCTGGAGGTCTATCTCGACGTGCAGAACGTCACCTATCGCAGAAACGCCGAGGAGATCGTGTATCGCCGCGACTACCGGCGCGCGGGCTACATCACCGGGCTGCCCACGCTGGCCGTGGCGGGCGCGAGGCTCGCGTTTTGATGCGCCGGCGCCGCAGTTGTATCGTCTCCGCCCTCCTCGGGCCGGTCTTTGGATGGGGGGGCCTCGCCGGCTGCGGGCCCGACATCGATGCCCCGCTGTCGCTCGTCACGGACACCCGCATCCTGGCGGTGCAGGCCGAGCCGGCCGAGGCGGCGCCGGGCGAGACCGTGAGCTACCAGGCGCTCGTGGCCTCGCCGGCCGGCACGGTGACCGGGGCGTCGCTCGCGTGGGCCTTCTGCACCCTGCCCAAGCCGCCGGGCGAGAACAACGTGGTGGCGCCCGGCTGCCTGACCGAGGGGCTCGCGCCGGCCGGGCCGCCGGGGCCCTCGCTGGTGGCGGCGACCCCCGCGGCGGGCTGCGCGCTCTTTGGCCCCGCGGTCCCGCCGCCCGGCCGGCCCCGCGATCCCGACGCCACGGGCGGCTACTACCAGCCGCTGCGCGCCGCGCCCACGGACCCTCCGGGCCAGGACGCGGCCCTCTTCCTCTCGCGCATCACCTGCGAGCTGGCGCAGGCGTCGGCCCAGGTGGCGGCCGAGTTCCGCGCCCGCTACCGCCCGAACCGCAATCCCCGGCTCGTACCCGCGTCGCTGCGCGCCTCCCTGGCCGCGGGCCCGGGTCCGGGAGACGGGTCGCCGCTGGCGCTCGATCGGCTCCCGGCGGGGCAGCGCATCCGGTTCGAGCTGGGCTGGCAGGCGGATGCCGCCGAGACCTACCCGGTGTTCGACCCGCTCACGCAATCGCTCGCCTCTCACCGGGAGACGCTGCGGCTCTCCTGGTTCGCCACGGCCGGCGCCTTCGCGGCGGAGCACACCGGCCGGGGCGAACAGGACCCGGCGCTCTCGAGCGACAACCTGTGGACCGCCCCCGCCGTCCCCGGCCCGGTCTACCTCTGGGTGGTGCTGCGCGATGCCCGCGGCGGGAGCGACTTCGCGGGTTATGCCCTGACCGTGACGCTCCCGTGAACCGGCCGCTCGACTGATGAAGGGTTCAGGCCAGCCCGGCTAACTAACACAGGTGCCGGATAGGCCTGCACAGGGACCGGATAGGCCTGCACAGAGACCGGACCCGCCTGCGCTGAGACCGGAACCCCCGCACAGGGACCGAACACGTCAGCACAGGGACCGGGCCGCGAGGGGCTCCGGGGAGCCGTAAGAAGGGATCTTCGAGAAGGGGGAGGGGGAGGGTGTTTCAGGCGGCCAGGTCGGTGGCCGTCACCGCGCCCGCCTCGAGCAACATGGACTGCATGCGCTTGCGGGCATGGAACAGGCGGGACATCACGGTGCCCATCTCCCAGCCGAGCACCTTGGCCATCTCGGCGTAGGACAGACCATTGACCTCGCGCAGCGTGAGCACGGTGCGGTGCGCGATGGACAGCTGCTCGAAGGCCTCCTGGATGCTCTCGCGCAGCTCCTTGTTGGCCAGCGCGTGGGCCGGGTCAAACGAGAGCTGACGCATCGACATCCACGTCCCCTCCTCCCCGTCCTCGGCGATGCGCATCTCGTCGAACTCCACCGCGTCCGGCCGCTGCGCCCGCAGGTGGTCCAGACACAGGTTCACCACGATGCGATACAGCCAGGTGAAGAACCGCGACTCCCCCTGGAAGGCGGCCAGCCCGCGGTACGCCTTGAGAAAGGCCTCCTGGCACACGTCCCGCGCATCATCCGGATCGCGCAGCATGCCGAGCGCTACCGCATGCACCTTGCGCTGGTAGCGCTCCACCAGCACACGAAAGGCGTCGTGCTCACCGGCCGCGGCGAGCCGCGCCAGCCGCTCGTCATCCAGCGAGTTATGTACTGAACCAGACAGCGAAGCAGGACATCGCCTCTGCAGCAGCTGCTGCTCCATGCCGTTGTTCATGTCCTTCTCCATCGCCGGGGTGGGTTGGTTGGACCGGCTGGAAGGGCCGGTCCCGGTACAGTGGGATGGGCTCATTGGGAAATCCTAGCGGCGTCATTGCAACCGGTCGGCCATGCCGACAACCGCGCCGCGCCTGGATCTTGTCCGCCACCCGGGCCCAGCCAGTGTGGCTGTTTTGCACCCCGCGCCCCTGGGCTGTGGCGTCTTGGTGTGGCATCCGCCCGGAGAGGATCCCTTGGCCTGTCAGCATGCCCGCCGAGCGTTCGGAGACGTTGCGCCAGGACGACACGCCACGTCATGACCCGGTTCTATCCGTAGGCTCGCTCCTCCCCCTGGCGGCCTTCCTTATAGAGACCCATATCTGAGGTCGATGTCGTATCCTCTGGCCTAGAATTAGCGGATGGCTGTATATGGTGGATCTCACCCCGATACGATTCGAATCGTGGAGGAAATCATGCGTTACTCCCTGCTCGCTCTAGCGCTGTGCCTCGGAGTCAGTGGCTGCGGCGGTGGCGGCCGTGACGTCTATGTCGGAGGGAACCGGGTCCCCGACGGTGCCTCCATCTACGCCATCCAATCCGGCCTCTCGAGCCAGATCGACAACGGCGTCGCCGGCTACGCCATCGCCGTCACGCAGAACCCCGACCGCACCGCCACCTACCGCGTCGTGTGGATCGGCGATGGCGCCCAGATCAGCCACTTCACCGGCTCCATCTACTCCCTCGAGTTCTTCAACCGCTTCGCCCCCGGCTGCGGCGGCTTCTGCAAGCTCGAGGACGGCGATTACGTCTCGCGGCCCATCGCCGTCTCGGGCGGCCAGCGCATCGACTTCGACACCTTCACCGCCTCGGGCTTCGACGGCCTCGACGTGGTCACGAGCCTCGAGCCGGTCTACTTCGAGTTCTACGTGGACGGGCGCCCGGGCAACCGCGTGACCTTCTTCCCCTCCGCGGCCCTCAACGGTCAGATCGCCGTCGCCTCCACCAATCCCTTTGGCCTGAGCTTCCAGTAACTCCCGCCTGCCGTGGCGCCGCGCGGCGCCATGACGAGCGCCTCACCCCCAAGCTCTCATCCTCTCAACGAGTTTCAGCCCGCGGCCCTCTCCGCGCGGCCGGCTTGCTCCGCCGCTCCCGCGTCGTATGTCTTCCTGCGCATGCTGCGTCTCGGTCTCTGCTGCGGCTTCGTCGACGAAGACATCCACTTCCGCACCACCACGGCGCGGTACGTCCTCTCTCGCCCTCCCGGGGAGCGCCTGCCCTTCCTCGGTCAGCTCGCCCTCGACAATGCCCAGGCGCTCCTGCGCGCCATCGACTGGTGCGCCGCCCACGGCGTGGGCGCCTTTCGCGTCAACAGCGGCTTCTTGCCCCTCTTCACCCACCCCGAGGCCGGCTATCGCTTCGAGGCGCTGCCCACCGCCGCCGCGGTCGATGCCGTGCTCGCCCGGGGGCGCGAGCGCGCCCGCGCGTCCGACGTGCGCCTCAGCTTCCATCCCGATCAGTTCGTCGTCCCCGGCTCGCTGTCCGAGAGCACCGTGCATCAGTCGCTCGCCGAGCTCGAGTACCAGGCCGAGCTCGCCGAACGCATCGGCGCCGTGCAGCTCACCCTGCACGGTGGCGGCGCCCAGGGCGGCAAGGAGGAGGCCCTCGAGCGCCTCCTCCGCGGCCTCGATCTCCTCACCCCACGCGCCCGCGGCCTCATCGCCCTCGAGAACGACGACCGGATCTTCACCGTCACGGATCTCCTGCCGCTGTGCGCCCGCGCCGGCCTGCCGCTCGTCTACGACGTGCACCATCACCGCTGCAACCCCGACGAGCTGTCCGTGATCGAGGCCACCGAGCTCGCGGCTCGCACCTGGGGCGGGCGCGAACCCTGGGCGCACCTGTCGAGCCCCCGCGACGGCTGGAAGAGCGCCAAACCGCAGGTCCACGCCGACTTCATCGCCGCGCGCGACCTGCCCGCGGCCTGGCTCGACCGCCGCCTCACCATCGACGTCGAGGCCAAGGCCAAGGAGCAGGCCGTGCTGCGCCTGCAGCGTCACCTGCGCCGCCAGAGGACGGCCGACCGCTCCGTAGACCCAGCCCATCAGCGCCCGGCCTCCCGGCCCAAGGCCCGCAAGAAGTAGCCGCCGCCCCCCAGCCGAAACCTCCCCGTTGTCTGCCGGCTGCCGCGCGAGACGGCATTCCACTGGGGTCTTCAGGCTGAGTGCTATGATGCCGGCCCATGGCCCGCCTGGTGCCCGAGGGAGTCGACGTCATCGCCAGCCCCGACGGGGCCTGGCTCGCCGTGACGCAGCCGGATCGGATCGCGCTCCACAAGGCCGCCACGCTCGAGTGCGTCGCCACCTTCCCCCTGCCCCAGCCCGGCCCGACCGATCTCGGCTTCGTCACCGGTCCCTTGCGCCTGCTCGCCTTCACCCGCGGGGCCGGCGTCACCGTGGGGCAGGGCCTCGCCCTGTCCGGCCTCGAGCCGTGCGGCCGGCGCGAATTCCAGGGCCACTGGCAGGCGCGCGCCTTCGTGGGCGACCGCTGCCTGCTCTCGGGCCCCGACGGCACCCAGCAGGTGGCCGTGCTCGCGCCCCGGATCCTCGGCGCCGAGACCATCCCCATCCGCCAGACCCTGCGCTTCGCCGCCGCCGCCCCCGAGTCGCGCTTCCTCATCGACGGCGCCAAGCAGTTCGAGCTGTGGGACGCGCCCACCCGGCGCCTCGTCTACCGCCTGTCCTTGCAGCTGCCGCAGGCCGTCCTCCAGGGCGGCTTCGCCCACCACGGCCGGCTCCTGTGGGTCGCCGAACCCGGCGGGAAGATCGACCTCTACCGCTTCTCCGATGGCCGGCGCCAGATGCAGTTCGAGCTCGGCCCCGAGATCCTGGCGCTCGACGGCAACCCCGAATCGTCCCGGCTCATCCTCGCGCACCGCGCGCACGGCATGGCGGAGATCGAGCTCAAGATGCTCGACCTCGTGCGCCGCGAGTGGCATCCCCTGGCCCTGCCCGCCAAGCTCTCCCCCCTCGTGGCCTTCTGCCTGGTCGAGGCCGAAGAGGCTGGGGTCGCGCTCGTGGCCGAGGACGGTGCGCTCCACATCTCCCCCCTGCCCAAGCCGAAGGAGCAGGCCACGCCCGGCGCCGGAGACTCGAGCGCGCGCGTCGGCCCGGCCACGAGCGCTCCGCCCGCGCCCCGCGGCGTGATCCCGCCCCGCCGCAGCGCCGCCTCCGGAGGCGTCTCCGAGCGGGTCAACGCCTGGCGGAGCCGTCTCCGCGGCGCCGACGATCTCCCGGCCGATGCACCAGACGCTGCAGCGGCCCCCGGGCCGGCCGACGACACCGCCGCCGCGCCGGGAGACGAGGGCCCGGCCGATCACCTCGCCGGCGAGGCGGAACCGGACGCCCCCAGGGAGCTCCGCACCGAGCCGGACGCGACCGCCCGCCTCGCACCCGGCCCGACCGGCCCCCGGGCCCTCGGGAATTCGTCGCGAAGCGACCGCTGGCGCGAGCTCATCCCCGGACGCCTCGCGCCCGCGTCCTCCCCCGAGGCCCCCGAGAATCCGCTCGATCTCTCTCCCACGATCCTGACCCCGGCGGACGACCCCAGGGAACCGTCCCCCGCCGGCGGGCGGCCGGGAGCCGCGCGGACCCTCTCCTCCGTGGCCGGCGCGGCTCCGTCACCCGCCCCGGCATCGGCCCTGGAGTCGCGGAACGTCCTGGCCGCCGAGGGCACCACCGCCTGGCGGGCGACCCTCGTCCGCTGGGGCGAGGCCGCGCTCGCGGCGCCCGAGACCGCGAACGCACCGCCGCCCCTCGCCGGCACCACCGTCGGCGTGGCCGCCCAACACCTCGGGCTCGGCCCCGTGGCCACCACCCTGCTCGGCCTCCTCTATGCCGCCTGGCTCCTCGGCTGCGACCGCGAGGGGATCCCCGTGGCCGTCGTGGCGCGCGTCATCGGCGACGGCGCCGAGTGGCGCGAGGCGCTCGGCCGGGGGCAGCTCGGGGCCGCGGGTCTCGTCGAACGTCGCCGCGGCAACGTGCGCCTGTGCGCCGCGGCCGCCCGGCTCCTCGACGGCCAGTTGCCCCGCTGCCCGACCGAGAACGAGTCCCGGGGCATCCCCCCGGAACCGCTCGCCGGGCTCCACCTCGTCACCATCGAGGAAGACGCGGCGCCCGAGACGCTCGGACAAGAGCTCAGTCGCCGGCTCGGCCGGCGCGTCACCCTCGTCGACCTGCGCCCCGTCCCTCCCGAGAAGGCCGGGCGCTCCCTGGACATCGGCCTCGTCGAGGCGCGCATGTACGGCGCGGTGCCGCTCATCCTCGTCGCCGACGACGGACAGGGGCTCGAGCCGCGCCTCGAAGCCCTGGCGTCCCACCCCTCGCCGAGCGTCCTCGCCTGGGCGACGTCCGCCCCACTGCCGCCCGCGCTCGCCGAGCTGCCGATGTTGACGCTCGATCTCTGAGCCCGACGCCGGATCGGCGCCCGGGACCACGCTCAGCTCAGCTCATGGAGAGGAAGGACCGGAGGGGAGAGGGGAGGCCGCCAGGCGGAGGCCTGGACCCGCCTACTGCTGGGAGCCGATCTCGACGTTGACGGTCCGGCCGCAGGCCCGACCGTTGTAGGTGATCCTGCCGGCCTGGGAGTCGACCGTCAGGCGGAGATCGATCACACACGTGCCCGTGATGCCCCCGGAGAACGTGACCTGACCCTGCAGCGTGAGGCTCGAGCCCTGGGCGGTGAACGTGCCCGTCGTGTCGAGCTGTCCATTCATCGTGATGTTGCCCACGGCGCAGCTCGTCATGGAGACGTCGAGCTGATACTGGTAATCGTTGCTCGCGTTCACGATGATCTGGCCGCTCGCGCGGGCCGAGCCGCCGGCCTGGCAGGTGGCCGAGCTGTTCACCGTCACCTGGCCCGACGTCACCGTCACCTCGGAGTTGGCCGACGCGAGGCTCACGCCCGCGGCGCTCCCCATCGCGGTCAACGCCTGCATCGTCTGCTCCTGTGTCAGCGTGTCACCGCCCCCGCCGCAGCCTGCGAATGCCATCAGTCCCAAGGCCATAAGTGTGTATTTCATCATGTCGTCTTCTCCTTGCGAGGGCCTACGCTCTGCCCAACGCGCCGACAATAGCACCACAGCACCACGACCCTCCAGGGGAGCCATCAATGTCGGCTCATCCCCTCCCGGCCCCTCCCGGAGACCTGCCCCAGACACGTACATCCCTCCCCTTTGGGGCTTGATCCCGTTCATCGACCGAGATCTCCCTCCCTGAGGGGGGCGATCCCGTCGATCCGAGGGAAAGATCTATCGTCCCGATAGATCTTTCTATCGTCCCGATGGAATCATCTATCGCCCCCGATAGATCTTTCTATCGTCCCGATAGATCTTTCTATCGTCCCGATGGATCTTTCTATCGTCCCGATAGATTCATCTATCGATCGGATAGATTTTTGTCAGCATATTCGCAGAAGAGGCTCGTGGCCCTCCCCTCCGGCCCGATCCTCCGAATTGCCAGCGGAAACAAATGCCTGGGACGTGCCAACGGGGCCCCCCTCGCGCATCCGCGACCTTGACGGC
>DATAGU010000081.1:0-12333 GCA_036263495.1 Polyangia bacterium
TCCGTCAAGGCGCAAAGACCCTCCGTCAAGGCGCAAAGACCCTCCGTCAAGGCGCAAAGACCCTCCGTCAAGGCGCCAAGACCCTCCGTCAAGGCGCAAAGACCCTCCGTCAAGGCGCCAAGACCCTCCGTCAAGGCGCCCGGACCCTCCGTCAAGGGCCCTGGGATGCGCCGTCAACGTCCGGAGGCGGCGGCGGCGCAGGCGTGGGTGCCGGGCGACAAGCCGTGCCCCCCGACCCGAGAACACACACGAGAAGAATGAAGTGTCTCATGAGAGACTCACCGCCCCTGTCGTCCGCACAAGAATGCATGTTTGACCTTGGCGCCGACACGCCAGGCGTCGATCTCGTCGATCAAGGCGCGATACCTGGCCGTGGCCTCTACGTGCGCGCGGCGCGCCGCAAGCCAACGCGTGCGCGCGTGGTCTCGCGCCTGCCGTGTTGCATCATGCCGGTGCTGTTCCTTTTTGTAGCGTTCCTCGGCCTGCCTGTCGGCCTCGGCGGCCCGCTCGAGCTCGCGGAGCACGGCATCATGAGATTCTTCCTTCTCACCGGCGAGCGCCTCATACCATAGGGCCGCCTCCTGGGCCTCGCGGCTCTCTCCCTGGAGCGGATAGGCCTGGGCTTGCTGGGCCACCGGCACCGGGAGCTGCAACACATCCGTGAGGTATCCGAGCGAGCGACCGCGTCCCGCCTCCAGCCGCGCGATGCGGAACCACTGCTCGGCGTGCCGCGCCTCGTGGTAGACGGTGTCGGCCAGTTCGGCGGCCTTGCGTTCGGTGAGGGTGGGGGCCGAGAGTTCGGCTTGTCCATCCCCTTGAAAGACTTGGAAAGGGTCGTACCAGCCCCACCGCAGATTTGTGAGAATCGGTTCCCGCCGGGATACGCAGCGTGCCTTATCTATTAGATCACCATGCGTCCTGTGCCGCACGTCCTCCTGGCACTCGGGCTCCTGGGCTCCGGGGCCGAGGCGGGGGAGGGCATCAGCTTCGACCAGGCGCTCGGCCTCTCGGCGACGGCCCCCGATGTCCTCGGCGCCGAGCGGGCGGTGGCGGTCAAGCGCCAGCTGAACCGTGCGATCTCCTCCCAGACGCAGCACCCCCAGGTCTCCCTCCAGCCGGGCTATCGCCTGTACCCCGAGAGCGCCCGCGAGCCCGAATTCATCGCCGAGGTGCTGCATTCCTGGAACCTGTCGGGCCTGTCCGGGGCCCGCCGCCGCAGCGCGGCGGCCGAGGCGGACGTGCTCGATGCCGAGGCGCGCGCCCTGGCCCTCGCCCGCCGGCTCGGCGCGGCCCGCGCCTGGGTCGATGCCTGGGCGGCGCAGCGGCTGCTCGCCACGGCGCAGCAGCAAGAGGCGCTGGCCGCCGAGCTCGAGCGCCTGGTCACGCGGACCACGGCGCTCGCCGAGACCACACGCGCGGATCTGGCCGAGGCGCGTGCCTTTCACGCCGAGGCCGAGCTGGCCGTGATCGACGCCCAGGGGGTGGTGTTCGAGCGCGGCCTCGAGCTCGCCATGGAGATCGGACGGGCGGCGACCGAGCCGCTCGTGCCGCTCGGGGAGCTGCCCGTGCCGGTGCTGCCGCCGGCGTCCGAGTGGCCGGGCGTTCTCGCCCAGGTGGCGCGGCTGCCCGAGGTGATGCGGCGCGAGTTCGAGGCGCGCGCGGCGCGTGCGCGGGCGGTGGAGGAGCGGGCGGCCCGCGGTGGCCTCGGGCAATTCGGCGTGGCGCTGCAGCGGGACGCGCCCGGCGGGTTGGTGGTCTCGGGCGCGGCGCGCATCTATCTGCCGGTGTTCGACCGCGGCGAGCGCGAGCGGGGCGGGATGCTGGCGCAGGCGGAGCGGATGGCGGGGGAGCATGACATGGCCCTGGCCGCGGCGGTGTCCCACCTGGCGCTCGCCTTCCACGAGGTGGAGCACACGGGGGAGGCGCTGGCCGCGCTCGAGAGCCGGCTCGTGCCCGCGAGTGACGAGGGGGCGCGCCTGCGCGAACGGATCTATCAGGCCGGGGAGGCGACGCTGCCCGAGGTGCTGCAGGCCCGCCGCACGGCCATGGCCGCGGCGGGTCGTCTCGAGCGGGCGCGCGCCGACCATGCCTGGGCCCGCATCAAGGTCTGGCTCCTCCTGGCGTCGCTGTACAGCCAGTCACACGCCCCCGCAGGACCAGACGCGGGCGACGCCCGCAGGGAGCGGAAGGAGCGAAGGCCGGAAGGCCTGAGCGGATCGATGCGTGCGAGCGGCGCTCCGGGAGAGACGGAGCGCGGGGCGGCGCCGTGACGTACGGGGGGGCCCGTGGGCCCGGGGCCAGGGCCAGGCGAGGTGCGGCGGCGAGGGCGCGCCTTGGGGGACTCGTTCTCGGGCTCCTCGTGCTCCCGGGGTGCTCCCGCTCGGCGGTCGTGCCGGCCGGCGCCGGAGCCGCGGCGAGCGCCGAGGGCGGGACGGGCGCGCCGTCGAGCGCGGTCACGGCCTGGGTGCCGGTGCGCCCGCCGACGGACCTGGCGCTCCTCGAGGCGCCCGCCGAGGTGGTGGGCGCGCCCGAGGCCATGGGGGTGGTGGTGCCGCCGTTCATGGCGCGGGTGGTGCGCATCCACGTGCGCGCGGGCGAGCACGTGGCGCGCGGCGCGCCGGTGGTGGCGGTGGTGATGCCGCAGCTCGTGAGCGCCGCGGGGTCGTACATGGCGGCGGTCACGCGCATGGAGGCGTGGGGCGCGCGCCGCGAGCAGCTCTTGCGCCTGCGCGCCGAGGGGCTGGTGCGGGCCGCCGAGCTGGCCGAGGTGGAGACGCGGCTCGCTGACGCGCGCGCCGAGCAGCAGACCGCCCTGGCCACGCTGCGCAGCGGCGGGCTGGGAGCGGCGGACGCGCGCCGGCTGCTCGACGAGGCGGGGGTGGTGGTGCTGCGCAGCCCGGTCGAGGGGACGGTGCTCGAGGTGGACGCGGTGCTCGGCGAGGCGCGCGACGCCGCGGGCCGGCCGCTCGTGCGGGTCGGCGGCGGGGGGGCGACGCGCATCGAGGCCCGCTTCGCGCATCGGCCGTTATCGGTCGCCGGGAAGGAGGGCGGCGCGCGCTTCGAGCTGGTGAGCGCGCTCGGCCGACACGAGCTGCGCCTCCTCTCGATGGCGCCGGTGATCGACCCGCGCGATGGCACGCTGCGCTGCTGGTTCGAGACCGCGACGCCCGGGCAGCTCCCGCAGCTGCCGCCCGGGCTCACGGGCCGGGTGCGCGTCATCCCCGCGCCCGACGCCGGGATGCTGGTGGTGCCGGCCACCGCGGTGGTGCTCGAGGGGGACCGCGCCTACGTGGTGGTGCGCGAAGGCGTCGGGGGACGCAAGGTGCCGGTGGAGGTGCTGGCCAGCTCGGGCACGGATGCGCTCGTGCGGGGGCTCTCGAAGGGACAGGAGGTGGCGACCGAGGGGCGCGCGGCGGCGGCCGAGGCGGCGGCGGGCGCGCGGGCCACGGAGGATTCGGGCAAGGCCGGGGACGGACGGGGGGGAGAGCGGCCATGATCGCCCGTCTGGTCGAGGCCGCGGTCCGTCACCGCGTGATGACCCTGGCCCTCACCGCGGCGCTGGCCGTGGCCGCGGGCCTCCTGGCGGTGCGTCTCAAGCTCGATGCGTTACCAGACCTCACCAACAATCAGGTGCTCGTGCTGACCCGCGCGCCGGGCCTGACCCCGGACGAGGTGGAGCGCCGCGTGACGCGGCCCATCGAGGTGGCGCTCGGCGGCCTGCCGGGCATCGTGCAGCACCGCAGCCTCTCGCGCTACGGCATCTCCTCCATCACCGTGGTGTTCGACGACGGGGTCGATCCCTGGCGGGCGCGGCAGCTCGTGCAGGAGCGCCTGACCGGCCTCGGCGGCAGCCTGCCCACGGGCGTGGACCTGCCGGAGCTCGGTCCGGCCACGGGCGGTCTGGGCGAGGTCTTCCACTTCACGCTGCGCTCGCCCTCGCGGACGGCGTCGGAGCTGTACGAGCTCGCGACCTTCCGCGTGGCCCCGCTCCTGCGCAGCGTGCCCGGGGTGGTGGAGGTGAACACCTGGGGCGGGCGGCGACGCACGCTGGAGGTGACGGCGGACCCGGTGCGCCTGGCGGCGCGGGGGCTCACGCTCGAAGATCTGCGCGCGGCGCTCGGCCGCGCGACCGGGACCGCGCCGGGGGCGAGCCTGCCGGCGGGCACGGGGCAGGCCCTCTTGCGCGTGGTGGCGCTCGTGGCGAATCCCTCGGAGCTCGGCGAGGTGGTGATCCGCAGCCCGAGGATGCAGGCAGAGGGCGGCGGCGGGATGGGGCGGCATGCCGGGCTCGCCGGCACCGAGGGGCCGGGCGGATCCGGGGGCGCCGGTGGGGCGAGGGGCGCGGCGGGGGCTTCCGGCGCCGCTGGTCTCGTTCGCCTGGCCGACGTGGCGCACATCGCCTGGGGGAGCGCGCCGCGCATCGGCGCGGCCACGGCCGAGGGCCACGGCGAGACCGTGTACGTGATGGCGCAGATGCTGCGCGGCGACAATGCGCTCGAGGTGGTGGACGCCATCCACGCCCGCATGCCGGCGCTGCGCGCGGCGCTGCCTGGCGATGTCCGCCTCGATCTCGTGTACGACCGCAGCCAGCTGGTCACGGCCACGCTGCACACCGTGGGCAAGAACCTCGCCGAGGGCGGCGCGCTCGTCATCGCGGTGCTCTTCGTCATGCTCGGGAGCCTGCGCGCGGGCCTGCTCGTGGCGCTCGTGATCCCGCTGTCCATGCTCGGGGCCGGGCTCGGCATGGTGCTCCTCGGCATCCCGGGGAACCTCATGTCGCTCGGGGCCATCGACTTCGGCCTGGTGGTGGACGGGGCGGTGGTGATGGTGGAGCACGTCTTCCGCGCGCTCCACCCGCGGCGCACGGGGGGGCCGAACCCAGCGCCCGGCGTGCCTCCAGGGCCAGGGGAAGATCCGGAGGCCCTCCGGCGGCCGCTCGGCGAGCGGGTCGCGGGGGTGGCGCGCGAGGTGGCCTCGCCGGTGTTCTTCTCGGTGCTGGTCATCTTGCTCGTCTACGTGCCGGTGGTGAGCCTCACGGGGGTCGACGGCAAGATGTTCCGGCCCATGGCGCTCACGGTGGTGATGGCGCTCTTCACCTCGCTCGTCCTGTCGCTCACGTTCATCCCGGCGGCGGCGGCGCTGGTGCTCCGGCCGCGCGACATCCCGGCGCGCGATCCGCTCGCGGTGCGGCTCCTCGACCGGGTCTACGGGCCGCTCCTCGATCGGGCGCAGCGGCACCCGCTCGTGGTGGCGCTCGGCGCGGTGGCGCTGCTCGTTGGCGGCGCGGCGTTCTACTGGCGCGCGGGCAGCGAGTTCGCTCCGCAGCTCGACGAGGGGGACCTGGTGATCCAGGTGACGCGCGATCCCGACATCAGCCTGGAGCAGGCGGTGCGCGAGGCGGGGCGGCTCGAGCGGGTGCTGCGCGAAGAGGTGCCGGAGGTGCGGCAGGTGGTGTCGCGCGTGGGCAGTCCGGCGGTGGCCACGGACATCATGGGGATCGAGCAGGCGGACGTGTTCGTGTCGCTCGCGCCGCGCGCGCGCTGGCGGCCGGGGCTCACGCGCGAGGCGTTGATCGCGGAGATGGCCGAGCTCCTGGCCGCGCGCGCGCCGGGCGGGGAGCCGGCGTTCACGCAGCCGATCCAGATGCGCTTCAACGAGCTCCTCGGCGGCGCGGTGACCGACGTGGCGGTGAGCGTTTATGGCGAGGAGCTCGACGAGCTGCGCCGCCTGGCCGAGGCGGTGCGGGCCGAGGTGGCGCGGCAGCCGGGCGCGGCGGACACGCGCGTGCTCGCGCCGCCCGACGTGGCGGTGATGGAGGTACGGCCGCGGCCGCTGCCGGCCGCGCAGTATGGGTACGCGGTGAGCGAGGTGCTCGACGCCGTGCAGGCGGTGCGGCAGGGGGTGGCCGTGGGCGTCACCTACGACGGCCCGGTGCGCATCCCGATCGTGCTGCGGCTCGGCGGCGTGGAGTCGGCGCTCGAGCTCGGCGAGCTGCCGCTGCCGACGGCGTCGGGCGGGGTGGTGCCGCTCGGGCGTCTGGCCGAGGTGGTGCCGCGGCGCGCGCCGGGCCTGGTGAGTCACCAGGACGGGCAGCGCCGCCTCGTGGTGGGCTTCAATGTGCGCGGCGCCGATCTCGGGCCGGTGGTGCAAGGCGCGCAGGCGCGGGTGGCGGCCGGGGTTCAGCTGCCCGCGGGCTATCGCATCGAGTGGGGCGGTCAGTACGAGCAGCTGGAGGAGGCCACGCGGCGGCTCATGGTGGTGATCCCGATGGTGGTGGTGCTGATCCTCACCGTGCTGCTCCTCGCGTTCCGGCGGCTCGGGCCCGCGCTCCTCATTTTTACGAATGTGCCGTTCGCCTGCGTGGGCGGGATGATGGCGCTCGGCGTGCGCGGCATGGCGGTGTCGGTGTCGGCGGCGGTGGGCTTCATCGCCTTGAGCGGCGTGGCGGTGCTCAACGGCGTGGTGCTGATGAGCCGGGTGCTGTCCGAGGAGGCCGAGGGGCGCACGCCGGCCGAGGCGGCCCTCGGGGCGGCGCGCGAGCGCGCCCGGCCGGTGCTCATGACCGCGCTCGTGGCGGCGCTCGGCTTTGTGCCGATGATGCTCGCGCGCGGCGTGGGCGCCGAGGTGCAGCGCCCCCTGGCCACGGTGGTGGTGGGCGGGCTCGTCACCTCGACGCTGCTCACGCTCATCATCCTGCCGACGGCCTATGCGCGGCTCGGTCCCTGGCTGCAGCGCTGGCGCGCGGGGCGCTCGGGGCGTACGGCGGGCCCCCCCTTGGCTCCGACCCCGGCCGCGACGCCGGCGGAAGAGGTCTGAGCTGAGCGTGTTCTTCCTCTCCGCTGCGCGTCCCCGTGAGGGACGCTGCTGCATGGGCAGCAGCGCGCGGCTATAGTCCCGCCCCGTGGAACAGCAGACAGATCAGCCCGGCCTGCCCAGCGAGCCAGCGGGCACGGACAGAGACAGGAGCAAGGCCGTCGGCAGCACGGCCCCGGACACCGACGGCCTCGCGCGCCTCACCGCCAAGGCGCGCGCCGATCTCGGCTGGGACGAGCTGCGCGCCGAGCTCGCCGCCCGCGCTCACACCGATCGGGGCGCCGCCCTCGCCCGCGCGCTCGAGCCCTCGCTCGACCTCGGCTGGATCCGCACGCGCATGGCCGAGATCGCCGAGGCCCGCGGCCTCCACGACACCACCGAGGCCATGCCCTTCGGCTCCATCACCGACATCGAGTCCTCCCTCGCGCGGGCGGAGAAGGGCGGCCACCTCGACGGCCCCTCCCTGCGCGCCGTGGCCGGTGTCCTCCGCGCCTCGAGCCTCATGCGCCGGCACCTCACCGTGCGCGCCCAGCGCGTCCCCCGCCTCGCCGGCCGCGCCATGCTGCTCGCCCCGCTCGACGACGTGCGCGGCCCCATCGAGGACGCCTTCGACGACGGCGGCGTCCTCCGCGACACCGCCTCGCCGGCGCTCGCCGGCCTGCGCAAGCGCGCCGCGGCGCTGCACGAGGAGCTCGGCCGCAAGAGCCGCGCCCTCCTCGACGATCCCCAGATCGCGCCGCACCTCCAGGACCGCTTCTACACGCAGCGCGAAGACCGCTACGTGCTCCCCATCCGCGCCGACGCCCGCACGCGCCTGCGCGGCATCGTGCACGGCATGTCCGCCTCCGGTCACACCGTGTTCGTCGAGCCCGAGGAGATCGTCGACCTCAACAACCGCCTCAAGCTCGCCGAGCTCGAGGTGACCGACGAGGAGCGCCGCATCCTCGGCGAGCTGACCCTGCTCGTGACCGACGCCCTCACCTCCATCCGCGTCAACCTCGAGGTGCTGGCCGAGCTCGACCTCATCGACGCCGGCGCCCGGCTGGCCATCGCCTGCGTGGCCCGCGACCCGATCATCTACAGCCGGGACGACGGGCCTACGGCGCGGATCGATCTGCGCAACGCCCGCCACCCGCTCATGGTCCTCGCCGGCAAGCGCTGCGTCCCCAACGACATCGTGCTCGCCCGCGGCGGCACGCTCGTCATCTCCGGCCCCAACGCCGGCGGCAAGACCGTGGCCCTCAAGATCGTGGGCCTCCTCTCGCTGATGGCGCGGGCCGGGCTGCACATCCCCGCGCAGGAGGGGTCCACGCTGCTCCTCTTCGAGACCGTCCTCACCGACGTGGGCGACGATCAATCGATCGAGCGCAACCTGTCCACCTTCTCCGCGCACGTGCTCAACCTCAACGCCTTCCTCAAGGCCGCGGGCTCGGGCACCCTGCTCCTCCTCGACGAGGTGGCCGTGGGCACGGATCCCGAGCAAGGCGCGGCGCTCGCGCAGGCCGTGCTCGAGCGGCTGGCCGAGCGCGGCGCCACCGTCATCGTGACGACCCACTACGATCGCCTCAAGGCCCTGGGCGCGCGCGATCCGCGCTTCACCAACGCCTCGGTGGGCTTCGATCTCACCGAGCTCGCGCCCACCTACAAACTCCACATCGGCGTGCCCGGCGCCTCGGGGGCGATCGTGGTCGCCAAGCGGCTCGGCCTGCCCGAGGACGTCGCCGTGCGGGCGGACGAGCTCCTCGGCAAGCGGCAGCAGGGGCTCGAGGAGCTGCTCCACCAGGTGGACACCGAGCGGCGACGCCTCATGGATCAGGTGACCGCCGCGGACGCCGAGCGCGAGCGCGCCGCCGAGGAGCGGCGGCGTGCCGAACGGTTGACCGAGGAGGCGGCCGCCCGGCTCAAGGAGGCGCGCCGCGCCGCGCACGACGAGGCGCTGAGCGCCCTCAAGGGAGCGCGGCTCGAGTTCGAACGGGTCAAAGGGGAGCTCAAGCGGGCGCAGGCCGAAGCGCGCCAGGAGGCGCTCGTGCAGGCCGAGCGGGATCTGGATCGAGCCGCGGCGGAGTTGCGGCGTCACGCCACGCCGCAGCCCACCGCCGAGGGCCGCACGCCGACCCCGGAGGAGCTCATCATCGGCGCCGAGGTGGTGGTGCCGAGCATGGGCGGCCGCGGCGTGATCGCGGCCCTGCCCACGGCCGGCAAGGCGGTCGTGCAGATGGGCGTGCTCAAGGTGAGCGTGCCGGTCGAGGAGCTGCGCATGCCGCCGCGTGGCGGGCGCGACGAGCGCGTCCGCGAGGGACGCCTCCCCGCGGCTGGCGGCGGTCCGCCCCGATCCGGGACGCGCGGGGCGCCAGGCGAGGGGCCCGCGCTCGTCCGCACGACCGGCAACTCCATCGATCTACGAGGTGAGCGAGTGGACGCCGCGCTCGCGATGGCCGAGAAGTTCGTGGATGACGCCCTGCGGGGCGGCGTGGACGCCGTGTTTCTCGTCCATGGCCACGGCACCGGAGCCCTGCGCAGCGCCCTCCGCGAGCACTTCACCCGCTTCCCCGGCGTGACCACGATGCGGCCGGGCACGCCCGAAGAGGGCGGCGACGGCGTGACCGTGCTCCTCTTCGGGTGAGGCGGGCAGGGCCCCATCTGGCCAGTCATACCCTGGCAATTGCACAGCCCCCACCGCCCAAGAAGGCATCCTACCGCTACGGCAGCAATCTGAGCCCGCCGCGTCCGGCGAAATGCCGGAAATCGCCGTCCCGCGTAATCAGCGGCACGTGATGATCGATGCAGCTCTGGGCAATGAGGCTATCGGCGAGCCGGGCCTTGTGCCCCCGTGCCAGCACCTTCGCGCGCAACATACCGGTGCGCTCCCAGTATCCGTTGAGGATCGACAAGAGAGGAAGCGCTCGGAACACCGCAGAGATCGCCGGCACAGTTCGTGGGCTACTGAGGAGCTCCGCCAGAACGACGGGCGGCAGCACGGCTCGCCGCTCCACTAAAATCTGCTCGATCAGCTCTACGTCCTCACCCCATCACCCGCGAGATAGGCACTGACGCTGCTCGTATCGACAGCGATCACGGGCGGTCTTCGCGCAGCGAGTCGAGATCCAGGTCGAGCTTCAGCTTGCCGCGGAGACGCCGCAGATCCTCATAGGCGCGCGCTGCCGCCACCAGCTCGAGGCCCTGCCGGATGGTCGAGGTGATGCCCTGCCCCGACGAGCGCCGCGCGCGGCGTAAGAGATCCTCGGGCAGCACCACCGTCACCTTCTTGCGGTTCGCCATGCTGAGGAAGATGCCAGCAGGAGCACTGGCATTCAACCTACGGCGCTCCGGCCCAACCCGGGCTTATAAGAAGCGCCTCACCCCTTCACGCACACCACCTGGCGCAGCGTGTGGACCACATCGACCAGGTCCTCCTGCGCCCGCATGACGTCCTCGATGGGCTTGTAGGCGCCCGGCGTCTCGTCGAGCACCGCGGGATCCTTGCGGCACTCGATGCCGGCCGTGGCCGCGCAATGGTCCTGCACGGTGAAGCGTCGCTTGGCCTCGGTGCGCGACATGCGACGCCCGGCGCCGTGGCTGCAGCTCTCGAAGCTCTCGGGATGGCCGCGACCCCGCACGATGTAGGAGCGGGCGCCCATGCTGCCTGGGATGATCCCGAGCTCGCCGGCGCCGGCCCGCACCGCCCCCTTCCGGGTGAGCCACACCTCCCGTCCATAATGGCGCTCGCGCTGGACGTAGTTGTGGTGGCAGTTGACCGCTCCCTCCTCGACCGAAAAGGGCGGCAGCCGCGAGTTCCTCCGCAAGGCGGCGAGGATGGCCGACATCATGAGCTCGCGATTGGTGCGCGCGTAATCCTGGGCCCACCCGACCGCCCGCACGTAATCAGCAAAATGCTCGCTGCCCTCTTGGAGGTAGGCGAGGTCCTCGTCCGGCAGCTTGCCGAGGCGCGCTCCGAGATCGGCCTTGGCCAGCTCGATGAAGTAGGTCCCGATGCGGTTGCCGATCCCCCGCGAGCCGCTGTGGAGCATCACCCACACGCGGTCCTCCTCATCGAGGCACAGCTCGATGAAGTGGTTGCCGGTGCCCAGCGTGCCGAGGTGAGCGACGCGCTGGGTATGGGCCACCTTGGGATGGCGGGAGACGATGTCCTGGTACCCCTCCTGGAGGCGGCGCCAGGCCGCGATCACGCCCTCCGGCGGATCGTGCCAGGCGCCGCGGTCGCCGGGGGCGCCGTGATGTGTGCGCCCATGCGGGACCGCCCGCTCGATCGCGCTGCGGAGAGGGTGCAGGTCATCGGGCAGGTCCGAGGCCTTGAGAGACGTGCGGAGCGCCATCATGCCGCAGCCGATGTCCACGCCCACCGCCGCGGGCACGATGGCCCCCACCGTGGGGATGACGCTGCCCACGGTGGCGCCGATGCCCTTGTGCACATCGGGCATGACCGCGATCCAGCGGTGGATGAAGGGCAGCTCGGCGAGGTGGCGCAGCTGCTCTTCGGCCTCGGGTTCAAACGGCACTCCGGCGGTCCATGCCTTGATGGGCACGCGGCCGTCGGTCCGGAGAAGGAGAGGGCCGGCTGCAGAGGGTGTGGAGGGTGTGGCAGAGCTCATGAGTTCATCCTGTCCATGGGTCGGGCTCGCCGACGCTGGTCTACCCGGGACCGGGCACTAATCTGTTGTCGATGACCCACGGACGCAATCACGACGAGAGACGTTTCAAGGCACAGAAACCACGGGCCAACAACATGCCGGCGGACGATGAGCTCGGCACGAACATGGAGGCGGAGCTGCTCGCCTCGGGGCGCGGCGGGGTGCGGCCACCGCAAGGGGTGATCGGACCCTACGAGGAGCGCGGATCCATGCGCGACTGGCCCTCTGAGGACGGCGAGGCCCCACCACAGATGGGCAGTACGGTGGCCCCGACCCGGCAGGCCGAGATCCGGGAGCATGAGCGGCATCGGCTGGAGCGGGAGGCCGGCCGTGTGGCCGCGGGCACAGAAGGGGTCTTGCGGGCGCGCCAGGAACCGGGCGTGTCGCGCGAGGCGCTCGATGAGGCGGCCAAAGCGGCGGATCGCTATGTGGCGGAGGAGGAGTCGCCCACGGATCCGGTCGGCGAAGTGACCACCGAAGAGCAGGAACTGCGGGAGTAAGCGCACGGCAAGGTCAGCAGACCTTCCAACCGCGCACCTCCAGCAGCCCAGGGGACAGAAGTCCCGTACCCGAGCCGGGCCTGCCCCATACCCTGGGCAGGCCGGCTCAGAGCCTGGATCAAGGGTGCGCGATACCTGATAGGGGTCCGCGATGCTGACAGGATCGCCTGTACAGCTCACCTGCTCATCTATCGACCGGCGCCCCGCTCTGCAAGCGTCCAGGAGCAGAGCTCTAGGAGGGTGGTGCTTTTTGCCGTTCTGCAAGGCAACCTCCTCCCGTATCATACCCCCGCATGTCCCTCGGTAAGTCTCCTGCCACTGAGAATCCGTTTCTTTCGGGTACGCGCTTCTGCGAGGAGCGCCTACCGTCG
>DATAGU010000082.1:0-14366 GCA_036263495.1 Polyangia bacterium
CGCTCCAGGTGTCACCATGCGGCCGATAGCTGTCACCTCGCACGCCCCAGGCGCCACCTCGCACGCTCCAGGCGTCACCTCGCACGCTCCAGGCGTCACCATGCGGCCAGCAGGCCAGCAGGCGTCACCTCGCACACTCCAGGTGTCACCATGCGGCCGATAGCTGTCACCTCGCACGCCCCAGGCGCCACCTCGCACGCTCCAGGCGCCACCTCGCACGCTCCAGGTGTCACCATGCGGATTCCAAGACGAGGGGTGGGCACTCTCAGGTGGCGGAATCTGCCGCCGTTGGCCCCCTTCGGGAGGTCAAGGTAGGACTGGCGGCCCTGCCAGCATGAGGTAGCGGAGCGAGGAAGCCTCCCGGAGGAGGACATGAATCGATCGCATCGGGCCGAGCACGGCCCGCGCCGACGTGGCGTCGAGCCCCTCGAGCACCGTGGCCCAACGCACAGTGCCCCATCGAACCAGACGATGTCGAGGCTCGCTTGCCCGGTTCAAGGGACGGGACAACCCAGGAGCGACTTTAAGTTGCTCGCGCGTCGACCGAGATCGTTGAACGTGTGGGTCGTGGGTGCTTCCTGGCGAACTCCCGAGCGAACGGCCGTCATTCAGGGGACGATGGTGGAGGCTGCGTTGTGCGCGACAAGAGGCTCTGCCGTCATCGCCCCTTCGGTTCGACCCGCGAGTGGGTTCTTGAGGTCAATGACTCGTGGTGGTGACGGGGGACGCAGTCCGCGGCATGGGGCGCAGGGGGCCGTCTTTCCCCACGACGATGAAGGCGGCCCAATAGTACGGATGGGGATGTTCGGCGCGGATGGCGCGCATGGCGGCGTGCAGGGCTTCGGCGCGACCTCGGCCGGCGACGAGGTCGCGGTAGTAGTGCTGCATGAGCTCGGGGGCGATCGCGTCTTCGATTTTCCACAGGCTGGCGACGACCGTCTCCGCACCGGCGACGATAAAGGCGCGGCGGAGACCGGCGACACCTTGGCCGACTTCGGTCTGGCCGAGGCCGGTATCGCAGGCAGAGAGGACGACGAGCTGGGTGCCCCAGAGATTGAGGCTGGAGAGCTCCAGGGCGGTCACAGGGGTGTTGCCGGCGGCGTACAGGCCCGAGCGGAGCATCGGCTCATCGGGCGCGGCGAGACGGCCCGCGGACTCGGCGATCCCGCGGCCCCAGTCGCGCGTCGTGAGCGCGGGCGGAGAGGGGGCATTCACCTTGTCGCTCTCGAGGAGAAAGCCATGCGTGCCGATATGCAGGATACGGGGGGCCTGCACCTCGAAGAGGGCCGCGGTGGTCGCCCTCGCACCGAGGAGCATCCGGGTGTTCGGGAAGAGCTGGTGGAGGATCTTGGCCTCTTGCTCGGTGCCGGGCAGGGGATCGAGCGAAGCGTGACTCAGGAACGGGGCGGCTTCGCGATAGAAGCGCGCCAGCCGGCCGGAGCGGGTGGAGAACGAATCGGTGTTGCTGGCGAGAAGAGCGGAAGGGGCACCGCCGGTGTTGAAGTCAGGGCGGGCGAAGACGACGGCGTTGCTCATGGGGGGGAGTTCTTGAGGACGGGACAGGAGGTCGCGGCCGGAGGTGAGGTAGGTGATGCCGTACGTATCGAGGAGATTGTGCTGGCCATCATGGAGGACGGCGAACGGGACGAGGTTGAGGTCGCCGTCAGGTGAGATGAACAAGCGGCGCTGCGACCCGAGCAGTGGGACGATGGGAGCCATGACGAGCTGGTAGAGCTTTTGCGCCACCGGCTCATAGGGCCGCGTCTGATCGGTCAGGGCTGCGCGCAGGTCGGCCACGGCGCTGTCGATGGCGGCGGCGGGCCCCAGATCGACCATGCGGATTTCGCCCTCTGGAAGCAGGACCAAAGCGACATAGACCGGTATGCCAGGGGTCCGGCCTTCGGAAGGGCCGAGCGTAAATGCGTGGGAGTAGGAGGTAAAGGTGACGAGCTCGATGAGCGCGCTGTCGGGGGGCAGCGAGGCTGTCACGCGCGCGAGTACATCGGCAGAGTTCGGAAGGTGCCGTTGGGTGCGAAATCTGGCTGAACGGTGGGCGAGATATCCCTCCAAACGATCGCACTGGGCCTCCAGGTCCCTGACGCGAGCCTCGTGCTCCGTCAAGGAGAGGTGGCTCGTCCCGCCGAGGGACAACACGGCGAGCTGGGTTCGTAAAGATCGCAGGTACTCGAATGCTTCCCGATCGAGTACGCCCAAGCTCCGATAAATGGATTGTGAGATATCGGTGAGTGTGTTTACCGAGCGCCCCTTGTACAGAAGCGACGCCGTCAGTGCCAGACGGCGAACCGCGACCTCTGAGGGGCGTTCGCGCAGCAGATTGTAGAGCTCCACCTCTTTGCCTCGTAACAGGCCGAGAAAGCTAGCCATGCGCGCCTCGGAGAAGTAGATGGCCTCTTTTCTGAGGCGCTGCTCCGAAATGGCCAAGGAGCGCTCGAGGAACGGCAAGGCCGCGACGAGATCACCCTGCGCATAGCTGATGACGCCGAAGGTGTGGAGCAAGTCGGCCATGATGAAGTGATCTTTGCCCACGCTCCCTTCCGCGATCCGAAGCGCACGCTGAAGCAACGGTTCGGCTTGGGCGTACATCCCTTGCGCAACATAGAGGCGAGCGAGGTTGTAAAGGGTCGTGGCAACCGTCGGATGATTCTTGCCCAGGGTCGCCTCCACGATCTGGAGCGCTCGCCGATAAAGCGGTTCGGCGGGCGCATACGCTCTCTGTTCGGACTGGAGGAGAGCAAGGTTGCCTAGAACGAGGGCGACATTGGGATGATTCTTGCCCAGGGCTCCTTCCCAGATCTGGAGCGCTCGGTAATAGAGCGGTTCCGCACGCGAGTAGGTACCTTGTTCATGGTGGAGGAGGGCCTCGCGAAGGTCGGCCATCAGACGATTCTTGCCCAGGACCGCTTCCACGACCTGGAAAGCACGCTCGTAGAACTGCTCGGCGTGCTCGTAGGTCCCTTGTGCCCGATAGATCTCGGCGAGGTTGTTCAGCGCCGTGGCGACTGCGGGGTGATCCGCTCCCAGCGCCTTCTCCCAGATCTCGAGGGCACGCCGAAGCAGCGGTTCGGCACGCGTATATGCCCCTTGGTCCGTGTACAGCAGAGCCATGCCATTGAGCACCATGGCGATAGAGAGGGCATGCTCTGTCGGGTCCACTTCCAAGATGTCGAGAGCACGCTGAGAGAGCTGCTCGGCTTGCTCATACCTCCCTTGGGTCCTGTGGAGGCGGGCGAGCCCATGTAACGACAGGGCGACATCGGAATGACGGGTCCCGAGAAGCTCCTCCTGCATCTTCAATGCTCGCTGATAAAATGACTCGGCTCGCTCATAGTCCCCCCGGATGTAATAGAGGTTCGCCAGGTCATAAACAGCGCGGGCAGCCATCCGTCGTTGGCTCGAATCTAAGGCAGAGGGCAGGACCTCAGGTACGACTGGGTACCAGCACTCAGCTCGTGCATACTCTCCTCGTTCCACATAGGAAGCCGCGAGATTCTGAATACATTTTATGAGCGCGGGCGACAGCTGGAGAGGTGTTGAGGGCAGCTGGAGAGGTGTTGAGGGGCCCTCAGCTTCAAACCTTGCATGGGGTGCATAGAGACGCGCCACTTTTTCGGCGACGGGATCATCTGGAGGCGACAGGTATGTTTTACGGCGAAAAAAATCGTACGTGACCCTGGAAGATTCAAATATCATTGCATGAGTCTTGTCGATCAAGGAGTAACACACCCCCAGGTCATCGGTAGATGACATTCCCGTGAAGTCGAGCACTTCCTTCTCCACGGCCACCATCGGTTGATAGAGCAGCCGGTCACCTGCATGCTTTATCGCCCAAATGCGTCGCTCTGCCTGTGTTATGTCGGCTCGGGTCGCCAAACACGCTGTTGAATTCAGGTCCTCCTCCTTCGCCTCTGACGCTGTGGCGTTGGTGAGAACACCAGCCGCCACCCAGAGGATCCATCTGCTCCATCCCCTCGTCCGATCCATGTCCACCTCCTCCTGGATGCTCAACGTCCGGGGGCGGGTGAGGTCCCTCCCTTCGGGTGCCGAGGGCACCGGAGCGCCTGGCCGACTCGAGCGCCGCCTCCCCTCGGGGACAACGAGGGAGCTTGGTCGTTCGCCGAATCGGCGGCGCACCGATCGCGCGCCGCTACTGGGTGCCGGCCCGCTGTTCGCGTGCCGCCGCACAGGAGCGATTGTGCAAGACGGCGCTCTGCGGTGAGGCATCGCGGCGTCTCCACGCGCAGACGTCGCCACCGCCGAGGTCGAGCGGCGCGTGTACGAAGCGCCCCGGGCACTCCGCCTCGAGCACCCCGAGCGCCTCCCCGAGACGCATGTGATCGAGGCACACGGCGCCCTCCCCGTCCCAACCTGCTTCGAAGCGCGCCTGCGCGGGATCCCAGCTCGCGGTCTTCTCCACGCTCCGCGTCTGGATGCCGGACGCATCATACAAGTCGATGATGACCCCACCCAATGTGTGGCTCTTCCCATTGCCGCAATAATCGGCTCGCAGCATGCGCGTGCAGGCCTGAAGCAGCGATGCCGCCCCTGTGCCGTTCGCGCTCGACCAGGGCCGATAGCCGAGCTCGACGCACTTGGCGATGGCGCCGGTCTCGCAGGCGAACGTGAAGGTACCCGCCGTCACGTGATGCGCCCCTGGCGGATCCCACACCCCGTCCATCGCCAGCGCCCAGGAATCGGGGACTCTCTTGCTGCCCGCGCAAGGGTTCTGCCAGCGCTGCTCGGCCGCGTTCCAGTACCGCAGGCGATAACGCACAACGTCGGGATCCGTTGACGTGGAGGCGATCTCGCAGATGGCCACATCGATCGGCTGCCCGCTGCCGTCGTAGCCGCGGAACGTGGCGCCCGGGAGCACGGCCGGCGCCTTCCCTGCGGTGACCCTCGACACGAGGCGTGCCTTCTCCAGCCCCGCCCCGGTCACCGTCTGTCCTAGAGGCGCCAAGCTCCCGAGATCGAGCCGCACGAGCACCTCGCTGTTCTCGTCCCTGGAGGCGCGCAGCGCCATGTCGCGCAGCGGGCTGCCGTTGGGCCAGATGAAGCGGGTGCCGGATGCCGTCTGGCAGCGCACCGCCCACTGCGCAGGCGTGGGGTACGTGGCCTGCGCCGGAGGAGGCGGCTCGCCCGCTGCCTGGGTGGTTCCCAAAGACAAGAGGAGCCCCGTGAACACGATGTGGACCGTGCGCTGCATGATGCCTCCGATGGCTGTTGGACGTCGTCTGCTCAGGGCGCGCCAGGCGGCGCGCACACCCGGAATCCAATCGTCACGTCACGCTGATTGGGCTGGCTCTCCTGGCGTAACGTGACGCGCAGGATATCTGCCTGGTAGTAGTAGGAGCCCCCTCGAATGGTCACCGCGGCCGGCTCGATGGCGATCGGCTGGACCAGCTCCCAGGCGTTGCCGGACATGTCGACGAGCCCGAACGGACTCACCGACGCGGGATGGGCGCCGACTTCGTCGAGGCCGTAGTTCTTCCAGATCGACCCGCCGTGCGCCTCGAGGTAGTTGGCGTCTGCCCCCGTGAGCACGTCGCCGTGCGGGTAGAGGCGATCGTCGGCGCCGCGGGCGGCACGCTCCCATTCGTGCTCGTTGCACAGGCGTGCGCCGGGCAGACGCCCCGAATGGTCGAGCCAGGCGAGATAGCCCTGGATGTCCTCCACCGACACCCCGACCATGGGGAAGCGACGCCAATCCTGCTCGGCGTGGAGCCGCGGGCGATGGGGATAGCGGACCAGTTGCCCGGCGCGCGCGCGGAGTTCGGGCTCGCTGTTCTCGGCGCGGAAAAAGGCGAACTCCCATTGACTGGCCACCTGTCGGAGGCGGATGCCGCCCCAGGCATCTCGATGGACCTGCTCGAACAGGTGACGCGGCGGCGCGCCCGGCGGCAAGTCATCGAGATAGCGGAGCCAGTCCTGGATGGTGACTTCGGCATGCCCGATGAGATAGCCGGCGCTCATGCATACGCGGTGGCGCGGGGGGCTCCGGAAGAACTTGCGCAGGGCCTCGAAGTCGGTGTCGCCGAAGAAGAAGCAGCCCGGCGGCACATACGCATACCCGGCGGGCACGGAGGCCGGCAACGGGACCACGAGGGACCGCTCCTCGCCGCTGTCCAGGGCGATCGGCAAGCGCGCCGGCGGCCGGCCGGGTCGCGTGAAGCTGAGGAGATACGAACCCGGAGCGAGCCGGAGGGCGGTGACCGGTGTGCTGATGGCGCCCGCGAGCTCCGACACGGCGCTGAGGACGCGCTGGCCATGGTCGTCGACATAGCGCTCTACGTGGACGCGGCTGCCCGACGGCTGCGTGTCGATGTGGAGCCGGGCCGGCGCCGCGAGCTGGTCGCGCCAGCGTCCCGCGACGTCCACCAGGGCCAGCCGTTGTTCGAGCTCGCGCCGCCGCCCCTGATCGGGCTGCCTCCGGGCGACGATCACACGCTCGCACAGCACCTCGGCGAGGCGCATGCGGACCAGGGGTTCGCTCGGGTCGCGGAAGAGCGCCTCTTGCAGGAGGGCATCGGCCGCAGCGTACGATCGATCGGCCGCCTGCCATGAGGCGGTGGCCTCGGTCCAGGCGTGCGTCGCCTGGTCCCAGGCCGCTTGCCGCGCCTCGGCGCTCTCGAGGCGCAGGTTCCGCACGGCCCGGCCCTCGAATTGCGCCGCGGCGTCTTCGCCTTGCCGTGTCGCGAGGGCGCGCGCGGCGCGCCCCTCGGTGAACTTGTGCCCCGCCTTCTGCAAGAGGACGCCGAGGGCAACCGCCTGGGCGTGGCGCTGCTCGAGTCGAACCGCGCCATAGACGCCGCCGGTCAGAGACAGCATGGCCAGGGCCATCCCCACCCGACCATACCATCGCCGCCGCACGGCGCGCCGCGAGGCCGCGACGAAGGCCTGCTCGCGAGCGCCGAGCGCCAGGAGATCGAGCCCCGCCAGCTCCCCGAGCTGGCGTTCGCTCCAGAGCCCGTCGCGAGTCCGGCCGAGCCGCTCCCAGTCACGCGCCGCGGCCTCGAGTCGCAACCGGAGTTCACGCTGGCCAGCACCGGCGTCTCGCCACGTGCGCAGCGCCCCCCAGCTCGCGACGAGCGCCTCGTGGGCGAGCTCGTAGGTGCCGTCGCCGGCCTGCGCCAGCTCCTGGCCAGTGCACACCAACCGGCCGGCCACGAGCGCATCCAGCGCGGCCGCTGCGTCGGCCTCGCCCCCGACCAGCTCGGCCCGGCCACGACGGACGCGGGTGCCGTCCTCGGTCACGAGAGCGAGCAAGATGCGACGGGCGGCTTGACGTTGCCGCGCCGCGAGCCGCGCGAGCACACCATCCGCGTGGCGGGCGAGGGCTCCGGCCACGCCGCCAATCTCCTCGAGCATGGCCCGGGTGAGCCGCTCCTCGGAGCCGCGCGCGTTCCACAGCTCGGCGAGCGCGAATTGCAAGAGCGGCAGCCCTCCGGCCGAACCGCTGCCCGCGGCCACGAGGTCGGCGACGAGCGCCTCGGATTCAAAGGCCACGCCCTGACTCCGCGCGGGCGCCACGATCGCCTCGCGGATCCCATCGGCGGTGAGCGGGCGGATGAGGTGGAACGCCCGCTCGAGCTCATCGCCGAGCCCGGGGAAGGCCCCGAGCCTCGTCAGGAAGTCGCCCCGAACAGCGAGGAGCAGGCGCAACCCGGAGGCCGGCAAGGCCAGCTCGGCCAAGACGTCGGCCACTCGGCGCGCTTCGTCCGGGTCGCTGATCGTCACTAGCTCTTCGAGCTGGTCGATGAAGAGGAGCAGCCCCTGCCCCTGCGAGTAGCGCTGGCGCAGCGCCTGGCCGAGGAACCAGGGTTCCTGGCAGAGCCGCCCCGCCAGCGCCGACTCCTCCAGGCCGAGGAGCGGCGCCGTGGCCACGACGATCGCCCGGAGCGGCCGGCGGCCCGGGACCAGCGCGAGGCAGGTGTAGCGCCGCTCCTCGCCGAGCGCCCCTTCCGCGACCCGGGGCAGCACGCCGGCGTGGCACAGCGACGACTTCCCCACGCCCGAATCGCCGGCGATGAGGACCAGGGGCTTTCGCCGCAGCTCCGCAAGGACGTTACGGACGTCGGCGATACGCCCAAAGAACAGGCCACGGTGCTCGGCCGCAAACGGCAGGAGGCCGCGATAGGGGCCCTGTGCGCCCTGTCCACCGAGCGCAGCGCGAGGCGGCATGAGCCGATCGAGCGCCTCGTACAGGGCCATGCCGGAGACGAAACGCCCGGCGGGTTCTACCGCGAGGCAGCGCTCGATGAAACGCGCGAAGTCGCGATCGATCCCGCTCACGGCGCCGAGGCGCGGCGCCTCCGCAGGAGCGTCCCAAAGCAGGTGCGCCCCGAGGCAAAGGAGGTGGAGGAGGACCCCGTAGGAGTAGATGTCACTCGCGAAGGTGGCCGGCCGGCCCGCTTCCACCTCCGGCGCAAGGTAGGGGCGCGTGCCGGCGATGTACCGGCCGCCGCCAGACGAGCTCATCGCCGGGGCGGACTGGGATTCGACTAGCTGCGCGAGGCCGAAGTCGACCAGTTTGGCCGTGCCGTCCTCATCGAGCAGCACGTTGGAGGGTTTGATGTCGCGGTGCAGGATGCCAGCGTGGTGGACGGCTGCGAGGGCCCGCGCGAGCTGGAGCCCGATGCCACGCACCTCTTGCCACGGCCTCGGCAGCGCCAGCTCGGCCAGGCTCCGGCCTGGCACGAACTCCGAGACCAGATAGGGGTGCCCCGCGACCTCCCCCATGCGATAGGCGGTCACGATGTTGGGGTGGCGCAGCCGGGCAATGGTGCGCGCCTCCAGCAGGAACCGCTCGCGGGCCTGGGGCGCAGGCTCGTGTGAGGCGATGAACTTGATGGCCACGAGACGGTCGAGCACGCGATCGCGGCCGAGGTACACCACGCCCATGCCCCCTTTGCCCTGGAGCCGCTCGATCTCGAAGTCGTCGAAGCTACTCGGCGGGCGCCAGAGAGCCAGCGAGATGGCCCTGTCGGCGGTCTCGGCCGAGCCGGGGACATCGCGCACCAGTTCGGCGATGACCTGGCGGCACCGGGTACAATCGGCGATGTGGCGCAAGACGAGCGCGCGCTCATCTCCGGGCAGGCGCTCTTCGAGGAAGCGAACGAGGATGTCCTCGGTCAGGCAGGGCAACATGGCGTCCTTACCCTCATGACGTTTGTCCGGAGCGCCTTGTGCGCAGGCCGCACGAAATTACGGTGTCGGACCGAGCAGCCAGCCCATGCTGAGATCGAGGTGGCTGGTCAGTGTCTCGATAAGACTCTGGAATTCCTCCGGCGTGAGCGCCAGCCGATCGCGCAGCCGCGTCTTGACGTGCTCGAAGATCGTGGCGTGGGTGTCGCGCAGCCGGCGTGAAATGTTGCTGTGATCCACCCCGAAGATACGGCCGATCTCGGTGGTGGTGAGGCGGTCGATGTGGCGCAGCTTGAGGAGCGCCCGCCGATCGTCATCGAGCGCGGCGCGGGCCCGGCACAGAGCCTCGCGAACCTCTTCGCGGCAGCGGCCCAGAAGGAGGGCCAGCTCGGGCTCGGCCACCACCAGGGCATCGGAGAGCTCCCGATCGCTGTCCTCGCGCAGGCGCTGGCGCTCCCGCTGGAGATCCACAGCCTCGTTCCCGGCTATCACCTGCAGGTAGCTGTGCAGCGCCCCCTCGCCGACATAGGAAGAGATGCGAGGCGCTCGGTCCGGGGCGTGCACCAGCAGCTTCTCGCGAACGCGCTGGAGGACCTCCTCGGCCAGATCCGGAGGATGTCCCTTGTTCTCTAGGTAGGGCAACAGGCGCACGAGGTGTTCGCGCTCGAGTGTCGCCGCCGCCTCCGTCACATTGTGGTAGCAGGCGCAGGCCAGATAGAGATCCCCGAGCCGCACCTGGTGAAGAAGATCGGCCGCCGAACCGGGTCTATCCGGCCGTGGCCAGCGTGCGGCCAGATAAGGGATGAACGTCTCGGGCGAGAGCGTGAGCTCAGGCCACGGCGCACGCGCCGCCTGCCAGGCGGCGAAGAGCACCTGCTCGAGCTCGCCGGATGCTTTCCAGGCCGCCGCGCCCCGTTGAGCGTGGCAAAGAAACAGGGCGGATAACGGAGCGGCTCCGGGCATCAGCCGATAGTATAGCGAGCTCCACGCCAGGAGGCATGGCCGTACAGGGGGCGGACGCGTACAAGCCGGCCGCCATCAAGGCCATCAAGACGCGCCCGCTCCCCTACCCCACGCGCTGGCGCAGGTACAGCTGCTCGAGCGCGTCCACCGTGTCCGCCTCGGCCGCCGCCTTGTCGGAGCGGATCACCGCCAGCTTGGGCGAGCGCAACGACAGCTTGCCCGCCGTGCCCTCGCGCCCCTCCTTGGTGATGCCCTCGAACTTGATGGTCACCACGATGGCCGGTCGCAGCTCTACGCCGGTGTGCGTGCCCGCCACCGAGCGCCGCTCGATACGCCGGCCCGTGATCAGCCCTTCGCGCAGGATCTCGCCCTGGATCTCGGCGTCGCGCACGCGATCCACGCCCGCCACGTCGCCCACCTCCTCGAACGTCCCATCGGGCCGCCGGGCGCCGATGACGTAGGAGCCGAACGTCCCCACGTTCTCCTTGCTGGTGACCGCGAACATGGCCCCGAGGAGCACCAGATCGAGCGTCACCTCGGGCTTGCGCTTGCGCCAGGTCGGGTCGCGCTCGGAGAGGAGGTACGGGCCGCCGAGATCCTTGGCGATGATCCCCTCGTGCCCCTGGGCGCGGAAGTGATGGTAGAGGCGGTTCAAGTCCTCGCGGCTCGACGCCATCTGCCCCTCGGACAGGGTGACGGGCACGGGCAGCGGCCAGCCCTGGAGCGGCAGGACCAGGCCCTCGAGCTGGCGCCGCCGCTCGGCGAGCGGCAGGTGCGTGAGGTCCTGGCCGTCGCGGTACACGAGATCGAAGGCGGCGTACTTCAAGTTCAGCGCCAGGCCGCGCTCGCCCTGCAGCGCGGCGTGCACCTCGTATACCGTGGCCGGCCGCAGCCCCTCGACGGTGAGCATGGTGCCGTAGAGCTCGCCGTCCACGATCAGGGAATGCCCCGGCAGCGCCCGGATGCTCGCCGGCAACCCGGGCACGAGCTCGAGCCAGTCGCCACGGCTGCGCGTGTAGGCGCCGCATAGCACCGTGCCCCGCGCGTCGGTCGACTTGTGCAGCATCAGGCGGATCCCGTCGTACTTGCGCTCGACCCACACCGGGAACTGCTGGATCTCGTCGGCCGTGCCGCCCGCCAGCGCCGGCCGCACCGGCACGAGCGGCTGCAGCTGGATGCGCCGCATCCCCGCCGCGCCCTCGCGCACGAGCTCCTCGGCCACATGAAAAGCGTCGGTGAGGGCCATGGCGTGCGCCACCGTCTCGGCCGGTAGACCGAACTCCTCGGCCAGCAACCGCCCGAGCAGCGCCCCCTGATAGTCGAGGCCGAAGCCGGGCCGCCGGAGGAGCAGCTTGCCGAGGAAGTACGCCTCCATCTTGCCCATGCGCCCGAGCAGCGAGCGCAGGAGGTCGTACTTCATGTTGCGGGTCTCGCCCTCCATGACGCGCAGGGTCTCCAGCACCTCGGCGGCCGTGAGCGCCGGCGTCTCGCGCGGCCGCGGGCGGTTCTCGGCGAGCAGCACCGCCACGTCGCCCACCACGGCCAGGCGATCGAGCAGCGCCGCCCGCGCGGTGAGCGACACCGACATCACGAGCCGCAGGACACTGTCGCGGCGGAAGGTGCTCGGCCGCCCCCGGAAGGGATCGCCGAGCAGGCACGACACCTTCTGCACGAGCGACAGGCCCACGGGCTTCTTGATGAACTCGCGCACCAGCGCCTCGCGCCCTGCGGCATCGGGCGGCGGCGGCACCTGCACGCCAAAGAGCCAGGCCGCGCGCTCGGGGGCCATGCTCGAGAGCGGCAAGAACAGGCCGCGGCACAGGCTGTAGAAGGGGATCGAGGCGAGCGTGTCCGCGCCGAGCGCACGGCCGCGCTCTTGCCCGAGCCGACCGAGCACGAAGCCGAGGTGCAGCGGCATCCCCAGCCCGACCTCGAGATACTCGTCGCTCGGGCGCTTCTGGCCAATGGAGTGGATGAGCTCCTCGAGGTTGCCGGTGCGCTCGAAATGGTCGCGCACCTCCTCGCTGGGGACGATTCGCATACGCCTACGTCCGCAGCGGGAGCGGCTGCATGTCGGCCGGTTGGCCGGGATGGACGACGAGCACGCCGCTCGCCGGGTCCTTGATCACCCGCAGCGGGTAGGCAAAGATCGGTGTGGTCACGCTCTTGACCGCGCTGATGACGTCGATCTTCTCGCGGTACTTGCCGCCCCACTGCTCGGCCTGCTCCTTGGAGCCGAGCGACATCTCCTCGATGAGGAACACCGCGTCGGCGGTGTGCTGCAGCGCCTCGCCGCCCACCGGCAGGCCCGTGTCGCGGATCTGGCCGATGCAGATGCAGGTGATGCCCTTCTCGTGGTTGTAGGTCTTGAGCGCCGACAGGTTGTCGGCGGTGCGGTTCTTGGTCGGGTCGAGCATATTGAGCGAGTCGATAACGACGAAGCGGATGTCCTCCTTCTCGACGAGATAGCGGTACTTGCCGACGAAGTCGTCCCAGGTGTGGCCCTTGTGGTACTGGCTCTCGAGGACGAACAGGTTCTCGAGCACGCGCTGGGCGAACTCCGCCTCGACGAGGCCGGTGGCGGCCATGCCGATCTTGGTCAGGCGCGAGCACAGGTCGTCGCGGCCCGAGTCGTCGCTGTCGTGGAACCCCTCCTCGGCCACGACGAAACCCACCTTCTCGCCGTGGAGCGCGACGCGCGCCATCCCGGCCAGGGCGGTGCGGGTCTTGCCCTTGCCGGGAGGGCCGGCGAAGGCGATGGTGCAGCCCTTGGGCACGCCGCCGAGCGTGTGCTGGCCGTCCTCGGTGAGGCACAAGAGGTCGAGCACCGAGCCGAGCGTGACCGCCTGCTGCATCTTGATGCGCGGATGGAGGAGCGCCGGGCGGATGATGTCGGCGTCGATGCCGCGGTCGCCGTCGGGCGCGGCGGGCACGGCGGCGAAGGGCACCGCGGCCGGGTCCATGCCCAGGGTCGGATAGGCCATACCGCCGCCCATCATCATCTGCATCATCTGCATCATGGCCATCATGGGGTTGCCCATGGGGTTGCCCATGGGCCCCGGGGCCATGGGCGCACTCTGGGGCGGGCCATAACCGGGCGGCATCTGCGGCGGCATACCCGGGTACTGGCCGGGCGCGGCACCGGGCATCTGCCCGGGATACTGCGCCGGGACCATCCCTGGAACTTGGCCCGGGACCATTCCCGGAACCTGGCCCGGCATCTGGCCCGGATACGCGCCGGGATACTGCCCCGGATAGCCCCCCTGCATCTGGCCCGGATTCTGGCCGGGCATGCCGCCCGGTGGCACGGCTCCCTGGGGCCAGCCCATCGGGGCGTTCGCTTGAGGCATGCCATAGCCTGGCGGGATCTGTGCGCCGGGCTGCATTGGATAAGAAGGTGGCGCCGGATAGGTTCCGGGCGACGGATAGCCCGGAGGGGGGGCGGCAGCGGGAGCCGTTTTGCCTGGAGGAGAGCCTGTTTCTCCTGCCTGGCCAGGGTCTTTCCCGGAACTCTTCTTGGGGGACATCGCTACTCCTTGACGAATCCAGGGAGGATACACGAACCAGATTGAATGGGAATTGCGCCCGGTTGCGTAGCGCCCCCAGGGAGCGGCCGGTCTTCCGAGGCCCCTGGCAGGGGTCGTGGGAATAAGGACCTCGCGGCGCTCGTTCTCACATCATCATGCACGCACTTCGCCGATGGGCCCTGGTTCTGGCCGGTGTCGTCACGTTGGTCGGCTGCGACCACGCCACCAAGTACGTCGCCAAGGTCGAGCTCGAGGGCCAGCCCCCCCGGGTGCTGATCGCCTCGATGCTGGACCTCCGTTACACCGAGAACACCGATGTGGCCTTCAGCCTGCTCCGTTGGATCCCGGAAGACGTGCGGGCGCCGTTGCTCATCGGGTTCGGCGCCGTAGCCACGGTGGCTCTCATCGTGCTGCTGCGACGCTCCACCACCTGGCTGGCCCGGGCCGGCGTCGTCTTCCTCCTGGCGGGCGCCCTCGGCAACTACGTGGATCGCCTCTTCCGCGGCTACGTGGTCGACTTCATCCACGTGCACCACTGGCCGGTGTTCAACGTAGCTGATATCTGCGTGGCGATCGGCATCGCCCTCTTCTATTGGACGAGTCGCCCCCATTCGGCCGTCCCGCGACCTGCTGTAGAGGCTAACGTTAGTTGAGCGCGGCGCGGATCACGCCCTCGTCCCCGAGCAGCGAGAGCACGGTGTTGCTGCGGCAGGC
>DATAGU010000083.1:0-6081 GCA_036263495.1 Polyangia bacterium
ATCGCCCAGCGCATCAGCACCGTGCGCGACGCCGATCTCATCCTCGTCCTCGACGAAGGCAAGATCGTCGCCCAGGGCCGGCACGAGGAGCTCCTCGGCACGAGCCCGCTGTACCGCGAGATCCTCGGCTCGCAGATCCAGTCGGCCCGGGTGGAGGAGGCAGCATGAGGTGGATCGGCGGCATCGAGACCATGGCCCAGCAGCGCCAGCGCGCCGCCAACCGCGGCGCCGTGGCCCGGCGTCTCCTCGGCGAGCTCCTCCCGTATCGCCGCATGCTCCTCGGCGCGCTCGCCTTCATCCTGGTGAGCGCCGGGGCGCAGGCGGCCGCGCCGTGGCTGGTGAGCCGCGCCATCGATCATGACATCGGCGGCCACGACGCCGCCGGCCTGGCGCGCACCATGCTCCTCCTACTCTCGGTCTACGTCGCCGGCGCGCTCGCGCATCGGGCGCAGGCGCGCCGCGTGGGCGCGACCGGCCAGCACCTCCTCGCCGCGATCCGCACGCGCCTGTTCGAGCAGCTCCAGGCCCTGCCGCTGTCCTACTTCGACAAGCGGCCCATGGGCGACCTCATGAGCCGCCTCCTCAGCGACGTCGACACGCTCAACCAGCTGGCGCAGGGGCTGACGCAGCTCCTCGGCGCGCTCCTCGGCCTCATCGGCATCCTGGCCGCCATGCTGGCGCTCAACGTCCGCCTCGCGCTCGTCTGTTTCACCATCATCCCGGCCATGCTCGGCATGACCGCGTTCTTCGCCGCCCGCGCGCGCGCCGCCTTTCGCAAGACGCGCCAGACCGTGGGCGACGTGACCGCCGACCTGCAGGAGGAGATCGTCGGTGTGCGCCAGGCGCAGGCCTTCAACCGCACCGCCGTCAACATCCAGCGCTTCCGCGCGCGCAACGCCGCCAACCGCGACGCCAACGTGGCCGCCGTGGGCATCACCTCGGCCTTCCCGCCGTCCATCGATCTGCTCTCGACCCTGTCGATGGCGCTCGTCATCGGCTACGGCGGGCACCTCGTGTTCGAGGACCAGCTCAGCATCGGCCTCCTCGCCGCGTACCTCATCTACGTGCAGCAGTTCTTCCGCCCGATCCAGCTGGCCGCGTCGGTGTACACGCTCCTCCAGTCGGCGCTCGCCGGGAGCGAGCGCATCTACGGCATCCTCGACGAGCCGCGCGAGCCCGCCGATGCCCCGGGCGCGCTCGTGCTCGGCCCCTCCCACCCGTCGGGTCGGATCGAAGGCCGCGTCACGTTCGAGCACGTCTCGTTCGCCTATGACGCCGCGCACCCGGTCCTGCACGACGTGAGCTTCGAGATCGCCGCCGGGCAATCGGTGGCGCTCGTGGGCCGCACCGGGGCGGGCAAGACCACCATCGCCAGCCTGATCCCGCGCTTCTACGACGTCACCGCGGGCGTCGTGCGCGTCGACGGCCACGACGTGCGGGAGGTGACGCGCAAGAGCCTGCGCGCCCAGATGGCGGTGGTGCCGCAGGAGCCCTTCCTGTTCGCCGGCCGCCTGGCCGACAACATCGCCTACGGCCGGCCGGGCGCGAGCCGCGCCGAGATCGAGGCCGCCGCGCGCGCCGTCTCCGCGCACGACTTCATCGCCGCGCTGCCGAGCGGCTACGACACGGTCATCGGGGAGGGCGGCGGCACCCTCAGCCAGGGCCAGCGCCAGCTCATCGCCTTTGCCCGCGCCGTGCTGGCCGACCCGCGCGTCCTCGTCCTCGACGAGGCCACCGCCAACATCGACACCCGCACCGAGGCCCTCATCCAGAAGGCGCTCGCCACCCTGCTCGCCGGCCGCACCAGCATCGTCATCGCCCATCGCCTGAGCACCATCCGCGGCGCGGCCCAGATCCTCGTGGTCGACGCCGGCCGCATCGTCGAGCGCGGCACGCACGAGGCGCTCATGGCGCAGGAGGGACTCTACGCGGATCTATACCGCCGGCAGTTCCGCGAGCCGGCGCCCGCCAGCCCCCAGAAGAAGAGGGCCGAATCCGCGTGATCATCAGCGGCTCGGCATGAACCGCGCCCCGAGGTGCCCGCCCACCCTCACATCATTATCTTTCTCGTAGCCCTCTTCCTCTTATGGAGATGCTCATGACCTCGCTCCCCGCTGTGAACCTCCTCGACCCAGCGTTCAAGGCCAACCCGTTTCCCGTCTACGCGCGGCTGCGTGACGAGGATCCGGTGCATCTCACGTCGTTCGATGGGCGCCCGGCCTGGCTCGTGACCCGCTACGACGACGTCCTGTCCGTCCTCAAGGACGGGCGCTTCGTCAAGGACTGGACCAAGGTGATCCCCCGCGAGATGCTGCTGAACCTGCCGGAGTCCTTCACCTACCTCACCCGGCACATGCTCAACCGCGATCCCCCCGATCACACCCGGCTGCGCATGCTCGTGTACAAGGCCTTCACGCCCCAGCTCATCGAGGGGATGCGCCGGCGCATCCAGGCCATCGCCGACGAGCTCATCGACGCGATGGAAGGTCGCGACCAGGTCGATCTCATCGACGCCTTCGCCTTCCCGCTGCCCATCATCGTCATCTCCGAGATGCTCGGCACCCCGCCCGAGGAGCGCGATCTCGTCCGCCAGTGGTCCAACGCCTTCATGGCCAACCCGGATCAAGACCCCGAGGCCGTGCGGCTCATGAAGCTCACCCCGGTGAGCGTGGAGTTCGCCGCCTACCTCCGCAAGAAGCTCGACGAGCGGCGTTCGCACCCGCGCGACGATCTCCTGAGCGCGCTCGTGCACGTCGAGGAGGCGGGCGCGCGGCTCGACGAGAAGGAGCTCATCTCGATGGGCTTCCTCCTGCTCATCGCCGGCCACGAGACCACGGTGAACCTCATCGCGAGCGGCGTCCTGGCGCTGCTCCAGCACCCCGCCGAGATCGAGCGGCTCCGCGCCGACCCCTCGCTCATGCGCTCGGCCGTGGAGGAGCTCTTGCGCTACGTGGCGCCGGTGGAGACCGCGACCTCCCGCTTCGCCGGCGAGGAGCTCGAATTCGGCGGCCGGCACATCAAGAAGGGCGACATGGTGCTGGCCAGCCTGGCCTCGGCCAACCGCGACCCCGCGCACTTCCGCGAGCCCGACCGGCTCGACCTCGGCCGCGAGGACAACAAGCACCTCGCCTTTGGCATGGGCATCCATTACTGCCTCGGGGCGCCCCTGGCCCGGCTCGAAGGGCAGATCGCGCTCACCACGCTCCTCGCCCGGCGGCCCCACATGCGACTCGCGATCCCCCCCGAACAGCTCGAATGGCGCCCGAGCCTCATCGTGCGCGGGCTCAAGAACCTGCCGATCGCCCCGTGATCGAGGGGCGACCGACGCGGCCCGATGCGGCGATCTACGCCGAGGCCTCGCGTTGCGCCCGCAGCGCCCGCAGCATGGCGAAGAACCGCTGCACCTCGCCGAGGTCGCTCGTGCGCGGGCACTCCGGCGGCAGGCTCGACAGCACGAGCCGGCCATACGCGCGCGTCACCGCGCGCCGATCGAGCAGCGCCACCACGCCGCGGTCGCGGCGGTGGCGGATGAGCCGCCCGAACCCCTGCGCCAGCGCCAGCGCCGCCTCCGGCACCTGATACCCCGCGAACGCATCGCGCCCCGACTCGGTCAGCCGGCGGCAGCGCGCCGCCACGATCGGATCGTCGGGCGGGGCAAACGGCAGCTTGTCGATCACCACGAGCTCGAGCGCCTCGCCCACCACGTCCACCCCCTCCCAGAAGCTCGCCGTGGCCAGCAGCACCGACGGCTGGCGGCGGAACTCATCGAGCAGCTGGTGCTTGGGCCGCTCCCCCTGGATCAGCACCGGGTGCTCGATGCGCCCCGCCAGGATCCCCGCCACCGCCGACATCTGGCGATGGCTCGTGAAGAGGAGGAAGGCGCGCCCGCGCGACGCCCGCACGAGCTCGAGCATGCGCTCCGCCGCCGCGGCCGTGAAGTCGGCCGACGACGGTTCGGGCAGGTCACGCGGCAAATAAAGGAGCGCCTGCTGCGCGTAATCGAACGGCGAGGCGAGGCGCAGCTCGTCCGCCTCCTCCAGGCCGAGGCGGGAGCGCACATAGTCGAACTCGCCGCCCGCCGCCTTCTCCGGCGCCGCGCCGCGCCACCCACCCGGCGCCCCCTGCGGACCCTGCGCCGGCGACGACCGGGCCCCGCCCGTCGCCAGCGTCGCCGACGTGAACACCACCGCGGCGATCGGGCGCACCACCTGCTCGCGCATGATCTCCGAGACGTCGATGGGCGAGGCGTGGAGCAGCACCGTGCGGCCGCGCACCTCGCCCCAGTAGACGCGATCGCGCGCCCCCTGATCGGCGATGAACGCCAGGTCGTCGCGCAGCGAGTGCGCCCGCCGCGCGAGCCCTTCGCAGGTCTCGCGCGCCTCCTGGGACTCGGGGTGCTCGGCCCCGAGCGCGCTCGCCAGCTCCTCGAGGCCCGTGTCGATCGCGTGCCAGTCGCGGGTCGGCTGGCCGCGCCACGTCTCGGGCCCGAGGATGACCCGGCCCTCGCGCGGCAGCCGCATGCGCAGCCCGGCGAACAGGAGATCGCCGAGCTGCTCGATGTGGCGCACCGCCCCTTCGAGGCGCGCGGCCACGTGGCCCGACCCGAGCGCGCGGCGCACGTCGCGCACGAGCCCCATCACCCGCAGCGTCGACACCGTCACGCTGAAGTAGTCCGTGGCCACGTCCTCGAGCTGGTGCGCCTCGTCGAAGATCACCGCCTCGTAGGGCGGCAGGATCTGCGCCTGGGGCCAGGCCGCGCGCACCGCCAGATCGGCGAAGAAGAGGTGGTGATTGACCACCACCAGATCCGCCGCCAGGGCCAGCCGGCGCGCCCGGGTCACGAAGCACGACTCGAAGTGCGGGCACTCGCTGCCGAGCCGCGTCTCGCTCGTCGCCGACACCTCCCGCCACAGCGGCGTGTCATCAGGCAGCTCGGCGAGCTCCCCGCGATCCCCCGACTCCGTCTCCTCGGCCCACTCCCGCAGGCGGTCGAGCAGGGCCCCCCCGCCGCGGCCCATCTCCCCTCCCAAGCCGAGCGCCGCCTGGCCGCTGAACTCCAGGAACCGGCGGCGGCACAGATAGTTGGCGATCCCCTTGAGCGCCACCGCCTGGAACGAGAACGGCAGCGTCGCGCTGAGGAGCGGGATGTCCTTCTTGAGGATCTGCTCCTGCAGGTTCTTGGTCCCGGTCGAGACCACCACCTTCATACCCGACAGGAGCGCGGGCACGAGGTACGCGAGCGTCTTGCCCGTGCCGGTGCCGGCCTCGACCACGAGCGGCCGGCTCTCGCGCAGCGCCGCCGCCACCGACGCCGCCATCTCGAGCTGCGGCGGACGCGACTCCCAGCCCGGCACCACCTCGGCCAGGAGCCCCCGCGGCCCGAGCACCTCGCTGATGGAGAGCGGCCGCATCTACTCCGGCGCCCGCCCCCGCGACGCCTTCTCGTCGAGACCCGACACCCCGGCGCGGCGCATGAGCTCGCGCTCCACCTCGGCCAACGAGATCTCGCGCGCCCCGAGGGCCACGAGGAGGTGGAACAGCACGTCGGCCGCCTCGGCCACCACCCGCTCCCGCGGCCCCTCCTGCAGCTCCCATCCCAGCTCCGCCCCCTCCTCGGCCAGCTTCCCGAGCATGCGCGGCCAGCCCCCATCGAGCAGGCTGCGCACGTAGGAGCGCGTCCCCGGCGGCAGCGCGCGGCGCTCCTCGATCGTCTCCTCGAGCTCGACCAGCGCCGTCGGCGGCGGCGCCGGCGCATGGACACCGAAGCAGGTGGCCGCGCCCGTGTGACACGTGGGCCCGCGCGGCACCGCGCGCACGAGGATCGTGTCCTCATCGCAGTCGCGCGTCATGGAGACCAGCGCCAGCGTGTTCCCCGACGTCTCGCCCTTCTTCCAGAGTCGCTGCCGGCTGCGGCTATAGAAATGGACCTCCCCCGTCTCGCGGGTGAGGCGCTCGGCCTCGGCATCCATGTAGGCGAGCATGAGGACCCGCCCGGTGGCGGCGTCCTGCACGATGGCGGGTATGAGCTCGGGCATGCCGGGCTAGCTTCAATGCTCCGCAGGCCCCACGCAAGACCCTCCT
>DATAGU010000084.1:0-34136 GCA_036263495.1 Polyangia bacterium
GATGACGATCAGCTCGCGGATGCCGAGGTCGGCATAGAACGGCATCTTCTCGTAGGTCTCGTCGTCCGGCGAGCGGATCTCGACGACGCACAGGGCCGGCCCCTCGATGCCGCGCTTGGTGACGAGGTCCGGTCGGTCGGCTGGAAAGAAGACGAGGTCCGGCACACGGTAGTCGCGACCGCCCGAGTCAGGGCGGAACACGCCGGTACTTATGAGCACCTCGATGCCGCGGGCCGCCAGCCGTGGCCCGAGGAAGCTGGCCAGCTCCGTGTTGATCGTCTGATGGAGAAAGCTGGGCAGGGGGACAAGGTGCAACGTTCCGTTCCATGATTCGTCGAACCGGTCCACCCCGAGTCGTCGCCGTTCCTCAAGCAGCTCAGGAGGGACATCCAGCATCACGGCGCGCATGCGCGGAGGATAGGAATCCTCGGCGAATCCATCAACCCGGGCTCAGGTGGGCTGATGGGCGTGACAAGGCCGACATTACGAGGCCCTGCGCCGGCCCAGCCAGGCATCGAGCGAGAACCGATCCTCCTCTCGAGCAAAGGACAGGACGTAGAGCAGGAGCGCGAGCCGCGGGATGACGTGGGTGTGGAACTCGTAGAGCGGCTCGGCGAGCAGGTGGCCGAAGGTCACCAGCACGAGCACGCCGCCGAGCGCGAGGAGGGCGTCGCGGGTCCGCAGGCCGAGGAGGGTGAGGGCGCCGGCGCCGAGCTCGATGAAGGGGACGGTGACCCCGGCGGCCCACAGCGCCCACGTGGGCAGGAAGGTGCCGGCGTAGGGCCCGACGAACCACTTGGTGGCGTGGGCCACGGGGCCCATCTGGAACACCTTGTAGACGCCGGCCATGAAGAAGATGAGGCCGAGGACGAGGCGGGCCAGGAGCAGGGCCCAGGCACGATGATGCACGGCGGAGGAGGGAGAGCTCATGCCGGCATCCTCCGCTGTCACAGGACGAACCGCTAGATCAGGAAACGGATCAGCACGAGCACGGGGAAGCCTATGTAGTAGGCCACGCCGCAGGTGATCTCGACGGCCCGCCGCACCGACCCCGCGCGGGACGGTGTGACCCAGGCGAGGGCGAACGCCACGATCTCGCCGAACCCCCGCCAGATCGCCGCATAGAGGAAGAGATAGGCGGTGATGGTGCTCCAGAACCCGAGGAAGGTCTTGAGGTAGGCCTTGAGTCCGAGGAGGTAATACTCGCCGAACGTGCCGCCGTAGGCGATGTACTGGTGGGTGCGGAACATCACGAGCGCGGGCAGGAGCGGGAAGAGCCCGAACTTGAGCCCGAGCCACCACCAGCGTCCTCCGCCGTGGCGGGCGCGGGCGCGGGCGTAGGCGATCACGGGGTGCGCGCTCGCCGCCTCGGCGAGGTGGGCGCGCTGGGCGAGGGCCTCGAGGAACGGCGTGGGATCGGGCAGGGCGAGGTGCAGCCGGAAGCTCCGCCCCGAGCGCATCCGCAGGGCGAGGCCCGGCTCCGGCCACGGCAGCCGCCAGGGGCGCACACCCTCGGTAGACAGCGACTCCCACGGGATCTCGTAGCGCGCGGCGCGCGTCCGCACGACGAGCTGCGTCGGCTCGACCGTGACGCGGGCGCGCAGGAGGAGACGGAGGAGCTGGACCACGACGCCCGGGAGGAGCGAGAACAAGGCGAGGTTGCGCACCATGATGAGCGGCGTGGCGGTCTCCGCCCCGCTGAAGATGCTGCCCAGGACCAGCACGGCCAGGGAGAGGATGTTGGCGGCGCTCAGGAGGCGCAGGGTGGTGGCCGCGACGCGCGCACCGAGCGAGTAGGCGTGCACGTCGAAGCCGGGCGAGTCATCCGCGCCGGCGGGCGGCGACTTGTCGGGAGCGTCGGGCTGCATGGGTCTCGTCTCCTGGACCGTTACACGCTCGATCCGGTCAGGCCTGCCGGCCTTCGCTCCTTCCGCTCCCCGCAGGCGTCGCCCGCATCGGGTCCCGTCGTTGCGTGGGAACGGCTGGGGCGGGAATCGCGCGGGCGGCGACGGTCATGAAGAGGGAGACGGGCACGGTGGTGGTAGTATATCGAGCCAGGAGGTCATGGGCGAGCATGCCAGGCCAGTCACCGCCCGAGCGGCGGCACGTCGATGGCGACGGGGTGACCCGCGTGGAGGAGCGCTCCGGCGGGGCCACGCTGTTCATCGGGCTCGGGCTCATCCTGGCCTGCGCCTGCCTGGCGCTGGTGATCTGGGTGTTCTTCGTACCGAGCGACGGGCGGCCCCGCGCCGCGGCGGGTCGCGGGGCGGCGGAGCCGGGCGAGCGTGGGCCTGGGCGTCTTGGCGAGTCGGCGATGCGAGCCCCCGAGCACGCGGGAGGATCCCTCGTGGATACGCCCTCTGAGCTCCCGCCCGACGAGCCGCTGGAAGGGTCCGAGGCGGCCGGTGCGGAGCGGAGCGGCATCAAGCTCTTTCCCCCGCCCGGGACCAAGCCCATCAAGCGCGGGATCCTCGTGCCCGAGGACTTCGAGCTGCCGCCGGGCTATCTGCGCCACTACCAGACCACCGATGACGGACAGCAGGTGCCCGCGATCCTGATGTTCCATCCCGACTACAAGCCGCTCGACAAGCACGGCGTGCCGCTCCCGCTGCCCGAGGATCGGGTGGTGACGCCCGAGCTCGCGCCGCCCGGACTGCCGATCAAGTTCCTGGAGGTCCCCAAGGTGCGTGCGCAGCAGCAGGGGCAGGAGCAGGGTGGTTCGGAGCCTACCCCGTGAGCAGGTCCGCGCCGCGAGGGCGGGCGTCCGAGCGGCCATCCGAGTGGCCATCCGAGCGGTCATCCGAGCGATCTGGCAAGCGGTCTGGTGAGCGGCCCGGGGGGCGGTCTGATGAGCGCGCTGGCGAGCAGGCGAGCGAGCCGCGGGACAAGCGCTCCGGGGAGGTCGTGGCCCTGTTCGGCGCGCTCGTGAGCGCGGCGTTGCTCTGGGTGTTCGGTCGGATCGCGCAGCCGTGGGTGGCGGTCGGGTGGGTGGCGCTCGTGCCGTGGCTACGGGCGCTCGATGGGGCGGCCTCGCCGCGCGCGGCGCTCCGCCTCGGGGTGGCGATGAGCGTCGCCTTCTCATTCCTTCTCTTTGGCTGGTTCCCGGCGGCCATCCAGGGCTATGCCCAGGCGCCGACGGTGGTGTGCTGGCTGATCTTCGTCCTTGCGGCGCCGGTGCTCGAGCCGCAGTTCATCACGTTCGCGCTGGCGCGGCACCTCGCGCAGCGGGGCGACCGCTCGCGCCGTCTCGTCCCTGCTGTCGTTGGTGCTCTCGTCTATGTCGGCACCGAGTGGGCGCTGCCCAAGCTGTTCGCCGATACTCTGGGACACGGTCTTTACGGCTCGGTGTATCTGCGGCAGGCGGCGGATCTCGGCGGGGCGCCGGGGCTCACGTTCCTTCTCCTCCTCGGCAATGAGGGTGTCTGTGCGGCATGGGCGGCGCTGCGACCGCCGGGGGCCGCGAGTCCAGGCCGGCCGGAGGCGCGCCGGCTGTGGGTCCCGCTCGGGACCGTGGCGGCGCTCGTGCTCGGGGACCTCGGCTACGGCTACCTTCGTCTGCACGAGATGCAGGCGCGCCGGGCGCCGGACACGGAGATCGCCGTGGGCCTCGTGCAGGCGAGCATCACCAACTACGACAAGCTGGCGGCGGAGAAGGGGACCTACGACACGGTGCGGAGCATCCTCGACACGCACTACCGGCTCTCCGACGCGCTCCTGGCCGAGGGGCAGCCCCAGGGCCGGCCGGATCTCCTCATCTGGCCCGAGACCGTGTACCCGACGACGTTCGGCTCGCCGAGGAGCCCCGAAGGCGGCGAGTTCGACCGCGAGATCGCGAACTTTGCCCGTGCGCGCGGGGTGCCCCTCCTCTTCGGCTCCTATGATCTCGAGGACGGACGCGAGTTCAACGCGGCGGTGTTCCTCGGACCGGGCACGCGGGGTTCACGTCCGGAGGGAGAGGGCCGGATCGAGTTCTCGACGTATCGCAAGACGCTCCTCTTCCCGCTCACAGAGTACGTGCCCGAGTGGCTCGATACGCCGTGGTTGCGCGCGTGGTTCCCCTGGACCGGGACCTGGAAGCGGGGTCCGGGCCCGCGGGTCGTGCCGTTCGAGCTGCGCGGGGGCCGGCCCGTCTCCCTGCTCCCGCTCATCTGTTACGAGGCGATCTTCCCGGGGTACGTGGCCGCGGCGGCGCGCCAGGGGCAGGCGCAGGGGACGCCGGCCGACATGATCGTGACCCTGTCGAACGATGCCTGGTTCGCGGGCACGCCGGCGCCGCGGCTCCATCTTCTCCTGGCCGCCTTTCGCAGCATCGAGACGCGCCTGCCGCAGGTGCGCGTCACCAACTCGGGCATCTCAGCGCTCATCGATGCCACGGGCGAGATCGCCGTGGCCACGAACATGGATGAGCAGGTGAGTCTGACCGTGAAGGTCCCGGCCGGTGCGTCCGCGAGGACTCTGATGGTGGCGTGGGGCGACTGGTTCGGCCCCGTGGCCCTCGCCGCCGGACTCGCGTGGCTCCTCGTGCTTCTTCTGCGAGCGCGCCGGCGGCCGAACCGCGACTGACTGAGGCTGGCCTGGCTCGGAAAGGCGGTGACAGAGGCGGGGTTACTGGCGCTTGCCCTGCTGCGCCACCGCCTCGGCCGCCTTGCGCACCATCTCCTCGTCACCGAGGTACCGGCGGCGGAGGGGGCGCAGCTCGTCGTCGAGCTCGTAGACGAGGGGGATGCCGGTCGGGATGTTGAGCTCGACGATGTCCTTCTCGCTCACCTTGTCGAGGTGCTTGACGAGGGCTCGCAGGCTGTTGCCGTGGGCGGCGATGATGACCCGCTCGCCGCGGCGGAGCATGGGGACGATGCCGCTCTCCCAGTAGGGCAGGAAGCGCGTCACGGTGTCCTTGAGCGACTCGGCGCGGGGGACCTCTTCCGGCGCCAGGCGGGCATAGCGCGGGTCCTTCCCGGGGTACCCGGGATCGTCGACGCTCATGGGCGGCGGCGGGATGTCGTAGCTGCGGCGCCAGATCTTGACCTGCTCCTCGCCGTGACGCGCCGCGGTCTCGGCCTTGTTGAGGCCCTGCAGCGCGCCGTACATGCGCTCGTTGATGCGCCAGCTGCGATGGACCGGGATCCACATCTGATCGAGCTCCTCGAGCACGATCCACAGCGTCTTGATGGCGCGCTTGAGCACCGAGGTGTAGGCCACGTCGAACTGAAAACCCTCGGCCTTGAGGAGCTCGCCGGCCCGCTTGGCCTCGGCGATGCCGGTCTCGCTGAGCGGCACGTCCACCCAGCCGGTGAAGCGGTTCTCCAGGTTCCACTGACTCTGTCCGTGGCGCAGCAGCACGAGTGTCTTCATGTCGCCTCCTCGGCCTCCACATATATCACCGTCCTCGGCCGGAACACCGCCGTTGTCTGCCTGCTGCGGCACGACCAGCGACGGCATCCAACTACGATGTTCCGGCTTGGTCACCGTACTGGGCCCCGGTGGGATCGCGTGAGGGTGTGAGGTCGGCTACCCGATGAGGTGGTGCCGCTTGAGGAGCTTGTGCAGGTACTTGCGGTCCATCTCCGCCTCGCGCGCGGCGCGCGAGATGTTGCCGCCCGAGCGCTCGAAGAGCCAGGTGAGGTAGCGCCGCTCGAATTCGTGTTCCCAGCGCTGCTTGACGTCGCGATAGGAGAGCGCGGGGTCGAACTCCAAGGTCTCGCCGTGCAGCGCCGCGGCGGGTATGCCGGCGGCCCCGGCCGCGGCGCCCAGCATCCGCCCCATGCCCTGCCCCATGCCGAGATCGATCACCGCGCGCAGCTCGCGCACGTTGCCCGGCCAGTCGTGCCGGCTGAGGGACGCCAGGGTGGCCTCGTCGAAGCCGTCCCCGGCGTCGCTCCCCGCGCCGCGCCCGCGCATGAAGCGCAGGACCAGCCCCGGGATATCCTCACGCCGCTCGCGCAGGGGGGTGAGGCGTAGCGGCACCACCGCCAGCCGGAAGTAGAGCTCCTCGCGGAACTTGCCCCGCTCCACCTCGCGCCGGAGCTCGCGCTCGCTGGCGGCGATGCAGCGCACGTCCACCTTGACCGCGCGGCTGCCGCCAAGCCGCCGCACCTCGCGCTGCTCGAGCACGTGGAGGAGTCGGGGCTGCAGATCGAGGCCGAGGTCTTCTATGTGATCGAGGAGGAGGGTGCCGCCGTGGGCCAGCTCGAAGGCGCCTTGCCGCGCGGTCGTGGCCCCGGGGAAGGCGCCCTTTTCGTGGCCCACGAGCGTGCGCTCGAGCGCGTGGCCGGAGAGCGCGCGGCAATCCACCACGATGAGCGGCCCGCCCTGACGCCGGGAGCGCGCGTGGATGGTGCGCGCCACGAGATCCTTGCCCGTCCCCGATTCGCCCTCCACGAGGAAGGTCGCCTCGGTCGGCGCCAGGCGCTCAATCAGGCCGAAGATCTCGCGCATGGCCTGGGACCGGCCATAGAGCTCGCCGAGCTCCTCGGCCTCGCTCGGGCGGATCTCGATGCGCTCCTCGAAGGACTGGAAGCGCAGCTGCACAGTGCCCACGGTGATGATCGAGCCCGGCCGGGCGTAGGCCTCGCGGATCTCGGCGCCGTCGAGGAAGGTGCCGTTGGTCGAGTGGAGGTCGCGGAGGAGGTAGCCCTTCTGGTCGCGCACGATCTCGAGGTGCACGCGGCTCACGGTCTCATCCGCCAGCACGAGGTCGTTGTCGTGCGCCTTGCCCACGCGGATGACGTCCGCCGAGCCCATGTACTCGCGCCCGCGCTGGGCCCCCTTGATCACCACCAGGCGGCACTGCGCGAGTCGAATCGTCCCAGGGGAGCCCGGAGGGGAGGCCTGGGAGGCGGCGGGGACGCTGGGGAGGTGCTGATCCACGACGGAGGCATCCTAGCTTGGATCCTCCGTGAGGACATCTGCCTCGGCGGTGGCGGCGCGTCCGAGCACGAGCTGGATATTCTCGCGCTCGATCTCTTCGAGCGTGTAGTCCCCGCCGAGGTAGGGCGGGGCCTTCTGGCCAGCGCCACGGCGGATCCGGTCGGGGAGCGACTCGCAGTCGATGCGCGGGTCGGCGGCCAGGATGGCGGCGTGCTCCATGGCGTTGCGCAGCTCGCGCAGGTTGCCGGGCCAGTCGTAGGCGAGGAGGGCGGCCTCGGCTCCGGGGAAGAGGGTGGGTGGCCGGGTGCCCTGTTCGCTCTCGGCGCAGAGCGCGAGGAAGCGGTATGCGAGGGGCAGGAGGTCCTCGCGCCGCTCGCGCAGCGGGGGGGCGGTGATCTCGAAGTTGTTGAGCCGGAAGAGCAGGTCCTGGCGGAAGCGTCTAGAGTAGCTGCCGCGCCTTGATCTCGAGGTAGCGGCGGATGAGCGCGGGGGTCAGATCACCGGGCGCCACGTCGAGGACGAGGACGCCGCTCGCCTTGAGCTCGCGCAGGAGCTTCTCGCGCCAGGCGATGAGCTCGGCGGCGGCGCCGCGCAGGTAGACGTCGAGGTCCACGGCGGCCGGCGGACCGACCGGCTCGGCGATGCGGTCGATGTCCACGTCGCGCAGGAACACGCACAGCGGCAGGTGCCGCGGCAGGAGCCCCCGCACCTGCCGCGCCAGCTCGGCGGCGGAGACGTCGTCCACCACCTGGGTGAAGAGGATGACCAGGGTCCGCTTGCGGCAGCGGCGCGCGAGCTGCTCGAAGGCGGCGGCATAATCAGGCTCGACCAGGGACGGGTGCAGGTCGTAGCTCGCCTGGACGAGGCGCTGGCTCGCGCGCGCCCCCCCGGCCGGCGGGAGGTAGGCGCGCACGGCCTGGTCAAAGGCCAGGAGACCGACATGGTCGCCGCCGCGGCCGGCCACGTGCGCCATCATCAGCATGGCGTTGAGCGCGTGATCGAGGTGCGACAGGCCGACGGTCTCGGCGGTCATCTGCCGGCCGCAGTCGAGGAGGAACATGAGGCTCTGGTTGCGCTCGAGCTGGTACTCGCGGGCGATGAGCTTCCGGTGCCGCGCCGTGGCCTTCCAGTCGACGGCCCGGAACTCGTCGTCCTGGTTGTACTCGCGCAGCCGCTCGAACTCGCTCTCGCCGCCGCGCAGCCGCGCGGTGCGCGTCATCGCGTGCTCGCGATCCTGGCGCGCGAGGAGGTCGTAGGCGCGCACCTGCTGCACGTCGGGGTAGACCTTGACCCGGCTCCGCGCCGGGAGGCGCAGCTGCCGCTGCCACAGGCCGAGCGGCGTCGGGTAGCGCACGTGGTGGTCGCCGAGCTCGTAGGCGCCACGCCGCGCCGGCCGCACGCCGTAGCGCACGGTCGCCCGGCCGCGCGCCGGCAGCTCGACGCGCGCCGGCAGGCCGGTGGTCACGGCGTTCTCGAAGACGTCGTCGGTCACCTCGACCACGAGCCGGCGCTTGGCCCGCGAGGTGAGTTCGAGCGTGACGACGTTCGAGCGCCCGATCGAGAGAACCTCGGGCGCCTCCCGCGTGATCCGAACGAGCGGCCGCCAGCCCAGCGCCGCGTCGAGCCCGGCGACGAGCGCCAGGCCGAGATCGATGAGCAGCAGGGGCCAGAGCAGGGTGTCGTCGGCCAGGAAGGCGAGCCCCAGGGCGACCGGCGCCACCGCGATCAGGACCAGGAGGCGCGATGGGATCATGCGGCCGCGGTCTCGGGCACCGTGGCCTCGCGCAGGATGGTGTCGATGCACTCGTCCGGCGTGGCCCCCTCGATCTCGGCGTCTGGGTGCAGCACCACGCGGTGGCGCAACACGCCCTGGGCGAGCGCCTTCACGTCGTCGGGGACCACGTAGTCGCGGCCCTCGCTGGCGGCGCGGGCGCGCGCGGTGTGGAGGAGCGCGATGGAGGCGCGGGGCGAGGCGCCGAGGTAGATGGCGCGGTGGTTGCGCGTGCGGCCGACGATGTCGGTGATGTAGTCGAGGATGCCGGCGTCGACGCGCACGGCGGCGAGCGCGTCCTGCATCTCGAGGATCTCGCGGTCGCTCGTGATGCGCTCGAGGCCGGAGCGCACGAGGTCGGCGGCGTCGAAGCCCTGGAGGTAGTTCTCGAGGATCTGCCGCTCCACGGGCTGCGAAGGGTGGCGGATGATGGCCTTGAGGAGGAACCGATCGAGCTGCGCCTCGGGCAGCGGGTAGGTGCCCTGGGACTCGATCGGGTTCTGGGTGGCGATCACCACGAACGGCAGCGGCAGCGGGCGGGTGACGCCGTCGGAGGTGACGCTGCGCTCCTGCATGGCCTCGAGGAGCGCGGACTGGGTCTTGGCCGGGGCGCGGTTGACCTCGTCGGCGAGGAGGAGCTGGGTGAACACGGGCCCGGGGCGGAACTCGAAGGCGTCGGCGCGCTGGTTGAAGATGTTGCTGCCGCTCACGTCCGAGGGCATGAGGTCGGGGGTGAACTGGATGCGCTTGAAGCCGCAGCCGAGCACCTGGCCGAGGGCGCGCACGAGCAGGGTCTTGCCGAGGCCGGGGACGCCCTCGAGCAGGATGTGGCCCCGCGCCATGATGGCGATGAGGGTGTGCTCGAGCACCTCGTCCTGGCCGACGAGCACGCGCGCCACCTCGGCGCGGATGCGCTGGAAGCGCATGCTGAATTCCTGGACGTTCACCGGGTTCCTCCAAGTTGATGTAAGAGGCGCGCGAGCTCGCGCACGAGGTAGAGGTCGTCGGACTCGGAGCGGTGGAGCTTGTGCGGGTCCTCGCGCAGGGCGTGCGCCTCGCCGAGGAGCCAGGCGATCTCGCGGAGAGGGCGGTCGAGCCGCGTGGCCACGGCCTCGGAGAGCGCGATGGTGCCGCCCCGGCCGCCGAGCGGGATGCGCTCGCGCAGGCGGTCGAGGGTGTAGCCGGCGTAGAGCGCGGCCACGTGGCGCGCGGCGCGCGCCCGGGCGTACTGCTGGCCGAGCGCCTGCACGTGCTCGATGAAGCGGCGCCGCGAGCGGGCCGGTGGATCGCGGAGCAGGCCGAAGGCGGCGCCGCGATGGACGAAGAAGAGGACGAGGAGCACGCCGAGCTGGAGGAGGAGTGGGGCCAGGCGGCCGCGGCGGATGGACTCGGCCGGGGTGCGGGCGGCGGCGCCGGTGAGGACGTCGGTGAGCTCGACGCGGAAGCGCTGGGTGGAGAGGAGCCCGGTCAGGAACTGGGCGTTGTCTTCGACCACGAGGGCGATGTTGCTGAACAGGTGGGCGTCGGCGAAGTACCAGATCTCGCCCTTGCCGCGGATCGCACGCAGGGCGTAGGGCGAGCCCGCGCGCGTGATCAGCACCTCTACGCTCTCGCCCTTGACGGCCTTGGGCTCGAGATAGGCGGTGCCGGGCGCGGCGAGGCGCAGCCCGCCCCAGCGTTGGGCCAGCGCGGCGGCGCCGGTCAGCCGGGGGGGGACGGACGCCACCGCGTTCGCCCAGCGGACCTCGAGGGTCTTCGCGAGCGCGGGGGGCGCCCCGGTCACCACCAGGCGGCCGCCGCGCTCCACCCAGGCGTCGAGGTGCTTCCAGGTGGGGTCGTCGACGGGCGTGCCGGGTAGGAGGACGAGCGCGCCGGTCTCGTCTCCCACTTTGTCGAGCGCCTGCAGGCGCTCGCGCGCATCGAGACCGCTCTTGTGCAGGAGGTCGAGCACGGCGCCCGTGCCCGAGGGCGAGTCCCGGTCGGTGCCGCGCCAGAACCCGCCGCGGCGGCAGGCGGTGACGCCGCCGAGCGCGAGGAGGAGCGCGAGCGCGAGCGTCATGAGCGTGGGCAGGCTGCGGCCGACCAGGGGCACCACCTGCTCGAAGACGGAGCGGAAGTTGACGAGCGAGGGCTCCTCGCTGCCGAACTGCACCCGCTCGACCTCGCGGATGACGGAGCGGACGGGGGGCTGCAGCGAGGGGCCGCGGGGGGCCTGGTCGCGCAGGTCGCGGAGGTAGTCGCCGTTGGTGCGTGAAGGATGGACCCGGATGAGGCCCTCGCCTTCGAGGTGCCGGAGCAGGGCGGCGTAGGCGTCGGCCATGCCGGCGCGGTAGTCGCCGCGGGCGGCGGCGTCCTGCGCGCGGGCGAGCAGCCGGTCGACGTCGGTCTCGACGAGGCGGCGGGCCGCGGCCTGGGGATCGGCGGACTCCGGCGCGACCGTCGGGGCGAGCGCGGCGGCCTGGTCGTCTTTGTTCCTCGACCGCAGGTGGCGGACCACGGCGTGGAGGACGACCGCGACGCCGGCGATGATGAGCCCCCAGAAGAGGACGCGGCCGAATCCGACCAGGGCCGGGAGGCCGAGCACGTCCCACCACTTGCGCGCCGCCTCCCCGGTGCGCAGGGCCCGCTCCGCGCCCTCGGCCTCTTCGCTCTCGGCGAGGTGGCCGGCGGCGGCCTGCCGGCAGATCGCGGGCAGCGCCGGGCAGCGCGGATCGGGCGCGGTGATGAGGGCGCACCACGGGGCTTCGTGGGCGTAGAGCAGGTACTGCTCGTCATGGCAGAAGCGGTAGCGGTCGTCGTCGAGTATGGCGGCGGCGGGGTCGCCGGCGGGGGCGGTGTGGGTGCTCTTGGTGGAGAGGGGCGGGGCGGACCGGCACCCGGTCCCACCGCCGAGGAGGAGCAGGCCGAGCAGGACGAGCAGGCCGAACTCGTGGGGGGGAACCCCGGGACGGCGGCGCGGGGCTCGCCTCATGCGACCCGACGCACGCCGGCGTCCCCGGCGGCCGCAAGGGCGCTGAACCGGAGCTGGATGTCCCAGCCCTCTTTGCGCGTCCGGATGTCGATGTACTTGAGGTACCGCGCCGTGGCCACGTAGAGGACCGAGGCGAAGAAGCCGGCCAGGGCAAAGAGCGACCCGCCGTCCTGGAACAGCGAGCCGAGCGGCTGTCCGAGCTGGAGCCCGAACTCGACGAGCCCCTGGCCGAGGAGCTCGGCCGCGATCACCCCCCAGGCCTGCGCGAGGAGGAGGCAGATCCCGAGGCCGAAGCACGCCCCTCCCTGGCGCTTGGAGACGCGCTCGCTCCGGCGCAGGGCCGCGAACGGCGCGGCCTGCTCGAGCAGGGACGCTTCGCGGACCCACAGGCAGCGCACGCCGACGATCGGCAGGAGCACCATGAGGGCCGCGGCCACGCCGATGCCGATCCGGCTCACGACCATCACCACCAGGTAGGACGGCAGGCGGCGGAGGAAGCGCCCGAGCACACCACGCACCGAGATCGTGTCCTTGAACAGGAGGTCGCCGGCGAGCAGGGTGAAGGGGCCCTCGATGAGATCGCCGAGCCCGATGGCGAGCGCCCACACCCCCTGCCAGGACCAGCCGCCGAGCGTGCGCGCGGCCCAGCAGAGGGCCAGGCTCGGCAGGAGCACCCAGGCGGCGAGCCGCAGGAAGGAGGCGCGGTGGGCCAGGATGAAGACGCACGCGAGATCGAGCACCTCGGGCACGCCACGCGGGCGCAGAACCACGCGGGAGGCGCCGAGGTTCATGGGACGGCCTCACTCGGCCGGGCCCGGCCCTCGGCCCTCCGGCCGGCGCACAGGAGATACGCCGTCACGAGCACCACGAGGAGCACCGCCACCCCCCTCTTGCCGAGCGGCGGGACCGACGAAGGCGACCAGTAGCCCTCGATGAAGGCGGCGACGAGGAGCATGAGCGCCGCGCCGAACACGAGGCGCGCGATGTCGGGGGCCTGCGTGCGCAGCGAGCCCCAGCGCGTGCGCCCGCCGGTCTCGATGAGGGCATAGCCCAGGCGCAGCCCGGCCGCCCCGGAGATGACGATGGCGGTGAGCTCGAACGGGCTGTGGCCGGCGCAGAAGGTGAGGATGTTGAGGCCGTGGCCGAGGCGGGTGATGAAGCCGAAGACGGTGCCGATCAGGAGGCCGTTGTAGACGAGGAAGAAGACGCTCCCGAGGCCGAAGAAGACGCCGGTGGCGAAGCAGCGGAAGGCGATGCCGATGTTGTTGTTGATGTAGAAGCCGGCCATCATGGAGTTCGTGCCGAGGTCGCGGCCGGCGCTCGGGCTCTGCGAGTAGGCCTCCTCCATCTCGGCCAGGGTCTCGGACGGCAGCACCGTGGCGGCGAAGCTGGGCGAGGCGAGGGCGCCGACGAACCCGAGGACGGCGGGGAGGAGGAACAGCGCGGCGGCGAAGGCCATGAAGCGCCCGCTCTTGCGGAGCTCGATCGGGAAGTCGCGCGCCACCAGCTCCCAGAGAGCCGCGAGGCGGTGCGGCGGGGCCGAGTAGAAGGCGTTGTGGCCGCGGCCGGCGAGCCCATCGAGGTAGGCCACGAGGTTGGCGGCGTAGCCGGCGCCGCGCGCGCGCATGAGGTCGGCGCACACGGCGCGATAGAGCGCCGCGGTCTCCGCGATGTCGGCGGGCGGCAGATGATGGAGGGCGCGATCCTGGCCGAGGAGGTCGGCGAGGCGGTCCCAGTCGCGCTGGCGGCGGGCGATGAACTCGTCCTGGGTGAGCATCAGGCCGCCCTCCTGCGCCCGGCCGGCGCGGCCAGGGGCGCGCTGGTCCAGCGCTCGCTCGCCGTGGCCTGCTGGTAGAGGAGGGCCAGGAAGCGGCTCGGGTCTTCGTAAGAGAGGCCGAGCCGGTGGCCGAGGAGGGGAGCCACCATCTCGGCCAGCTCCTGCTCGCGCGCCAGGCTGAGCGTGCCGCGGCGGCGCAGGAACAGCTCGATCGCCTCGAGCTCGTCGGCCGAGAGCGGCAGCCGGGAGGGGAGCCCGGCCAGCTCGGACGCCGAGACGGGCGGCGAGAACTCGATGTGGAGCGGCGCGGTCACCCCGTCCGACGTCTCCACCACGACGAGCGTCCCGGCGACGAGGTCGCCGAGGCGGCGAAAGCGCCGGTCGAGCCCCATGACGAGACCGCCGAGGGCATAGCCCGACGGCAGGAAGTCGGCGGCCCGCAGGAGGTTGCGGAGCACGCTGTCGGTGAACCGGAGGGGGTAGCCGCCTTCCCGCACCACCCGGAGACCGGCGGCGCGCTTGCCGAGCGAGCGTCCCCCCGAGAGGGCCTCGGAGAGGACGAAGTAGCCCCACTGGAGGAGGAACACGAGGACCAGGATGACGCCGGTCGAGGCCTTCTCGAGGCGCCCGGCGCTGCCCAGCTGGAAGATCGCGAGGAAGATGCCCACGACGAGCCCCACCCCGACCATCACCGCGAGGTCGACGAGGTAGGCGAGGGCGCGCCGCCACGGCCCGGCGATTCGATAGCGGAAGCGGACGTGCTCCGGGGTCTCGATGTCGGTGGTGGTGTCGAGCGGTGGTGCCTCACCGCCAGGGGGCCGGCTCATACGGCGGGCCGGCTCAAGCGGCGATCACCTTGGTGCCGGCGATCCCGTCGTGGAGGCAGCGACGCTCGGAGCTGAAGATGCAGAGGCTATCGATCAGCCCGAAGAGTATCCCGACGTAGGGGATGAGGCCGATGAGGAACGGCACCCAGGAGCGCAGTATCACACCGCTCGTGAAGTCGACCGGGCGGCCGTCCACCCTGACGATGCGGATGCGGAGCCACCGCTTGCCCAGGCTCTGGCCCGTCCGGCTGATGAGAGACCACTGATAGATGGACAGGCCGAGCCAGCCCATGGCGCACACCGCCATGCCCGCGATGACCGCACCCGCCGGTTTGCTATCGGACGCCGCCACAAAAAAGAGGAACGTGAGGATGGCGCCTGGAAACAGGGCGGGGATATAGAGGAGGCCATCGAGCATGCGAGCCGCCAGGCGGGTACCCCGGTCGGCGGGCACCTGCGAGCCGGAGAGGTCCGTCTGAACACCGGCGTCGACGTCACTCGTGGGTGGTGCATAGGGATTCTGCTCCGGCGCTGGATTGAGTTGCATGGCCCCTCCGGATAAGCGCGGCTGCTATCGTTCGTTCGATACAGCGGTCCCCGTGTGATGCAGGGACCAGTATGCATCAGGCCATTCGCTGGGTCACCAGGCGTTTTCTGGCGCGAGGTCAGCGCGGCCGATAGAGCGCCGCGGTCTTCGGGGGCAGGGTGATGGCGAGCGCGCCGTTGGTCACCCGCACGGTCCCGGTCGCCCCGGCGCCGATGAGATCGTCGAGCGTCGTGCCGTTCGAGAACAGGGCCTGCAGCGGCACGGTCACGGACGTCTGGGCGGGGCCGCCGTTGGCGACGAAGACGAGCTGCTCGTCCCCGCTCACGCGCCAGAAGGAGAGCACGTTGGTGGCCTGGGAGCCGTTGGGGCGCCAGAGCTCGCGGTAGGTGCCCACGGCGAGCGCGCTGTGCGTGCGGCGCAGGGACACGAGCCGCTGCACGAAGGCGAAGGTGTCCTGCGCGTTCGGCAGGGCGTCGGGCGGCTGGCTGCCCATGCGGCCGGCGGCGGTCCACGCCCAGGCCGGCATGTCGCGCCGGTTGTCGGGATCGTTGCCGCCAAAGAGGCCGAGCTCGTCACCGGCGTAGAGCTGCGGGATGCCGGGGGCGGCGAACAGGAGGGCCAGCGCGAGCTGGAGACGCCGCCGGATCTCGTCGTTCGGTACGCCCAGGCCGGGCTCGTTGGCGAAGCGCTTGGTGTCGTGGTTGTCGATGAGGTTGACGAGCGTGCGCGCGCGCACCTCGCCGAGCATGGCCTGCTCGGCGGCGAGGACGTTGGCCACGGCGTCGAGCGGCTGCTCGAAGGCGACCGAGTTGATGAGCGCGCTGCGCAGGGGGAAGTTGAAGGCCGAATCGAAGCCGGCGTCGAGGTACGTGGCGATCTCGGCGATGTTGTCGGTGAAGTCCTCGGCCACGAGGAAGAGGGGCCGCGCGGCGCGCACGGCCGGCACCCACGAGTCGTGGAAATAGGACGGCGGCACGAGCCGCGCGGTGTCCATGCGGATGGCGTCGAGCGGGAAGCGGGTGGCCCAGCCGGCGCTCGCGGCCGAGAGGTAGGACGCGACCACGGGCTTCTCCTGCGCGAAGTCGGAGATGCCGGGGCGATAAGGGCAATAGATGGTGGGGTCGCCGAGCTGGCCGCAGGTGGCGGGATCGTGGAACCAGTCGGGGTGCTGGGTGATGATGCGCGCCTGATCGCCGGGGTGGTTGACGACGATGTCGAGCATGAAGGCCATGCCGGCCGCGTGCAGGGCGTCGATGAGGCCGCCGAGCTCGGCGGCGGTGCCGAGGCGCGGCTCGACGGCGCCGTCGTCGGGCTCGACGAAGTCGGCCCAGTAGCCGTGGTAGCCGCAGCGCCCGGTGGGACCGCCCGCCTGCTGGTAGACGGGCGTGACCCAGAGCGCGCCCACGCCGAGCTCGGTGAGGTAGGGCAGCCGGCTGCGCATGCCGACGAAGTCGCCGCCGTGCCACTTCCTCGGATCGGCGGGGTCGAGGCAGTTCGGGAGGCCGAGCGTGTCGTTGGCGGTCGAACCGTTGGTGAAGCGATCGACGAGCGCGAGGTAGATGACCTGCCGGGACCAGTCGTTCGCCGGGATGCCGCCGTCCCCGGGCGTGGCCGGGGGGCGCACGCGGCAACCGACCAAGATAAGGAGGAGCGGGAGGCAGCGCCGGATCATGGAGCGGAAGCTATCACACGGCCCCCTTCTGGACAGGCGGGTGACGGTATGAAAGAACCCAAGTATCTCTTGGGTTCTTTCATACCGTCACCTGTCGCCCGCCTTGCCTACTTGCCGGTGAAGCGGGCGGCGCGGCGCTCGAGGAACGACATGAGGCCCTCGCGCGCGTCGTCGGTCTTCATGAGGTGCTGCAGCTCGGGCAGGAGCGCGCGGGCGGCGACCTCGGGGCCCTGGGCGAGGGTCTGGCGCGCGGAGGCGAGGGTGGCGCGCACGGCGAGCGGCGCCTGCGCGGCCACGGTCTCGGCCAGGGCCACGGCCCGCTCGAGCTGCTGGCCGGCGGGCACGACCTCCTGCACGAGGCCGAGCCGGTGCCCCTCGGCGGCGTCGAACTCGTCGCCGGTGAGGAGGTAGCGCATGGCGTTGCCCCAGCCGAACCGCTCGGGCATGCGCAGCGTGGCGCCGCCGAAGGGGAAGATGCCGCGCTTGATCTCGATCTGGGCGAAGCGGGCGTTGTCGGCGGCGACGCAGATATCGGAGGCGAGGATGAGCTCGATGCCGAGGGTGAGGCAGCGGCCCTGCACGGCGACGATGACGGGCTTCGAGCGCACGGCGCCGTAGAGGCCCCAGGGGTCGACGTGGCCCTCGGAGACCCAGGTCTTGCCCTGCCCGGAGGCAAAGAGCGGCGCCACGTTGGCGAGGTCGAGCCCGGCGGTGAAGTGATCGCCGTGGGCGTAGACGACGGCCGCGCGGTACTCGTCGTTGCGCTCGTACTCGGTGTAGGCCGCGGTCAGGCCCTGCAGCATGGCGATGTCGAAGGAGTTCATCTTGGCCGTGCGGTCGATGCCCATCAGAAAGACGTGGCCGCGGGCTTCGGTGGTGATGCGTCCTGTGCTCATGAGGTTCCTCCGGCCCGCTCCGCGGCGTCGCCGGGCATGCGGCCGGGCGACGCGCGGAGGTCAGGGCTTCTGTTCGATGCGCGCCAGGGCGCGCTCGGCGCCTTGGCGGACGTCGGGGTTGGGATCCTTGGCGGCTTCCTTGAGCGCGGCCACGGCCGGGGCGCCGAGGTCGCCGAGGAAGCGTACGGCGCGGTACTGCGCCTTGGACTGCAGGCAGGCGATGGCGGCGCGCAGGAGCCGCGGGTCGCTCGAGAGCGCGGGGGTGTCGCGGACCGCCTTCTGGAACTCGTCGATGGCGTCGCTGCACCACAGCTTGCTCTGGTAGGCGATGCCGAGAGCCATGCGGGCCAGGCCGTCGTGGGGCTTGCGCTGGAGGGCGGCGCGCGCCGTGAGGATGGCGTCCTCGGAGTGGCCGCGGTCGACCAGGGTGAGCGCGTACTCGGCCTTGGCCGAGGGGGACGGCGGATCCGGCGGGGGCTCGGCCGGCTGGGGCGCGGGCGTCGCGGCGACCGGCGCCGGGGGCTTGTGCGTGTGCCAGAGGACGGCCGCGGCCACGAGGGCGGCGAGGAGGCCACCGCCGAAGGCGAAGAGGAGGGGGCGGCGCGAGGGGCGCTTCGCGGGAGCCTGCGGGGTCTCGAGGGGGGCCGGGCTCGCGGACGGGGTCGGCGTGGCGCGCGCGGGCACCGCGGCGAGGGGTGTGGGCGTCTTGCCGCGGGCCTCGGGGCAGGCGGCGAGCGCGGCCTGGAACTCCTCGGCGCTCGCGTGGCGCGCCGCCGGCTCCTTGGCCAGGGCCTTCAGGATCACGGCCTCGAGCTCGGGCGAGATGTGGGGGTTGAGGTCACGCGGCGGGGGCGGCGGGAGGACGATGTGCGCGCGCATGAGCGCGCCCGTGTCCTCGAGCTTGTGAAAGGGCGTCTTGCCGCACACCATCTCGTAGAGCACGGCACCGAGGGAGTAGACATCCGAGCGCGCGTCCATCGGTTCGCCCACGGCCTGCTCGGGGCTCAGGTAGGCGGGGGTGCCGTAGACCACGCCGGTGCGGGTGACGGGCTGGCCGTGCGCGTGGCCCTCGACCTGCTTGGCCAGGCCGAAGTCGAGCAGCTTGACGAGGGGCCTCGTGCCGTCGTCGTCGGCGCAGAGCATGATGTTGTGGGGCTTGAGGTCGCGGTGCACGAGACCGAGGCCGTGCGCGTGGCGCAGCGCCGAGAGGACGCCGCGGGTGAGGACGATGGCCTCGGTGGGGTCGAGGCGCGAGCGCTTGAGGCGGTCGGCGAGGGTCTCGCCGCGCACGTACTCCATGACCAGGTAGAGAGCGCCGAGCAGACTGGTGCCGCCCTCGGGCGGCTCGACCTGGGCCACGCAGCCGAAGTCGATGACCGAGACGCACGACAGGTGGGTGAGGCGGCTCGCGGCGCGCGCCTCGTGCTCGAAGCGCTGGCGGAACTCGGGGTCGCGGGCGAGGTCGCTCTGCAGCACCTTGACGGCCACGGTCTTGTGGATCTGGGCGTGCTCGGCGAGGTAAACGGCGCCCATGCCGCCGGCCCCGAGGGGGCGGAGGATGCGGTAGCGGCCGTCGATGACGCGGCCGAGGAGGGGATGGGCGGGGGCGGCGGCGGCCGGCGTCGGCTCGGGGGCCGCGGGGCGCCGCTCGGCGCGGGTGTTCGGGCCGCTCGCGTCCGGCAGCGCGGTCTCGGCCAGGGGATCTACCAGCGTGCCGTCGGCAGGACAGCGAGAGAGGCCAGGAGCGAGCGGGGCTCCGCAGGTCGGGCACGGGCGCACGGGGGCGGAGTATACAGCGGTCCCCGGCGGTTCAGCGTTCGCGGGTGGTGCGATGCACCGGGCGAGTCACTTCAAAGCCCGCCATAGAGCGTATCGAGCGCCTGGACAAGGACCGGGACGTCACCTGTGGACTCGATGAGGACCTCAGTCGGCTGCAGGGCACCCAGAGAACCGGCCACGGCCCGGGAGGTGTCCGGTGCGGAGCGGCGACACATGCCAATCACCTCGACGTACGTCCTTGCCTTCAGCAGGAGCCGTTGGGGGCGGCCATGAGGCGGCTCCCCCTCCAGGATCAGCGTGTCATCGTGGACATCGGGAACCCAAAGGCCGTGTGGGATCCAGCCGTCATCGGGAGGAGGACTGCGCGGTGGCGAAGGGGGCCTGACCCAGGCGCGGGCCGATAGCCTGACTCGTGCCGTCCCCGTGTCATCCTCGACCAGGAACTCGCTCTCCTGACCATACCGCCAGACAACGATCTCCCTCTCTACCGCCACGGAGTGGCACACCTGCGTGGGGCGAATCCGACCCGTGATTCGCTGGACCCGCCCGTCTTCGGCACGGGCAATCGCGACCGGTGATTTGGAGTTCTTGGGCGGCGGCACTCGCCGCTTGCGCCGAAACCACCCCGCAAGAGCGATGGACAAGGCTCCGCAGACCATCAACATCAGTGTCATGAAGTGAAGGCCTCCCCCTGGCGCTCAATATATCCGGAACCGCGCCGCACCGCACGGCGGGGGAATTCATCCCTCCAGCAGGGCGATGACCGCATCGTCGGGCGGCTCCGCGTAGAGGCGCTCGACCTCGGCGGCGCGCCGCGCCAGCACCGCGCGCTGGTTGATGTAGCCCTTGTCGGTGATCTCGCCCGCGTCGATGGAGGGCGGCTCGCCGAGGAGGAGCGCGCGGGCGACGCGCTGGCTCGAGCCCGGGTGCGCGCGGTTGTACTCCGCGAGCCGCGGGGCCACCTCGCCGCGGGTGCAGCCCGGCGCGGGGAAGAGGAGCGCGGTCACGAAGTCGCGATCGTGTCCGGCGATGACCGCGTCCTGCACGAGCGGCGCGAGCGCGCCGACGAGCGCGATCCGTAGTGCCCCCACCAGCACCCAGGTCCCGGACGACAGCTTGAAGTTCTCCGAGAGCCGCCCATCGAACACGACGCCCCGCGCCGGGTCGGCCGCGTCCGCGAGCCGCCCCGCGTCGCCCGTACAGTAGAAGCCCTCGGCGTCGAAGCTCGCGCCGCGCTCGACGAGCGGTCCCGCGGGGCCGTGGCCCGCGAAGTAGCCGGGCGTCACGTTGGGCCCGCGCACGCGCAGCTCGAGCCGCCCGCCCGTGGGCGCGAGCTTGAGCTCGCAGCCCGGCGCCGGCAGCCCGATATTGCCCGCGTGCTCGAGCCCGTAGTGCACGAGCGTGACGAGCGGCGCCGTCTCGGTGGCGCCCCAGGCCGACACGAACGGCACCGCCCGGCCGCGCGCCCGCTCCGCCATGCGCCGGAGCCGCTGCCACAGCACCTCGGGCAGCGCCGCCGCGGCATAGAAGAGGAGATCGAGCTCGGCGAAGAAGCGCTCGGCCAGGGCCGCGTCCTCTTCGAGGAAGCCCACGAGCAGGTCGAAGCCGCGGGGCACGTTGAAGTAGAGCGTGGGCGAGGCGCCGCGCAGCCGCTCGATCGTGTGCTCGATGCGCCCCGGCTGGGGCCGACCGCTGTCGATGTGCAGCGTGCCGCCGTGGCGCAGGACCAGGTTGAAGTTGTGGTTGCCGCCGAAGGTGTGGCTCCACGGCAGCCAGTCCACCACCACGGGCGGGCGCTCGGCGACGAAGGGCCAGAGCTGGGCGAGCGCCTCCTGGTTCGAGCACAGCATGCGCTGCGTGTTGATCACGCCCTTGGGCATCCCGGTCGAGCCCGAGGTGAAGAGGATCTTGGCCACGGTGTCGGGCGTGAGCGCGCGGAAGGCGCGGTCCACGGCGTCGTCGGGCGGGGTGGCGAGGAGCGTGTCGAGCGGCACGAGCCCGCGCGTCGCGCCGTGGCGGACGAAGCGGTGCGGCGGCGGATCGAGCTCGGCCGCGAGCGCGAGCGCCCGCGCGTAGGCCACGCCGTCCGCGGCGTACACCGCGCCCGGGCGGACGAGCGTGAGGATGTAATGGAGGCGCGCGAGGTCGCGCGAGAGGAGCGAGTAGGCGGGCGAGACCGGCACCACCGGAATGCCCACATGCAGGGCGGCGAGCTGGAGGAGCGCGTGGTCGATGTCGTTGTCCGAGAGCAGGACGAGCGGCCGCGTGGGCCCGAGGCCGAGCCCGAGCAGCGCCGCGGCGAGCGCGCGCACGGACGCGAGCGCCTCGCCGTAGGTCACGGCGCGCGGCGCGGCGCCGGGGAGCTGCTCGGTGAGGAACGTACGCGCCGGCGCGGCCGCGGCCCAGCGCTCGAGGAGGTCGCCGAGCGCGCGGGCATGCGGGTTGAGGGGGAGCGGGGAGCGTAGGAGGAGGCCGCCCGCGGGGAGCGGCTGGACCTCGACGCGGGGCGGGGCAAAGCGCGGCCCAGGAGCCATGGAGAGGACTATACCCCCAGCCTGCGCGGGCGAATGGCCGCGCCGCCATCGCCCGGGCCGCCGCCCGTCAGCGCAGGTACGGCGCCACGTTGCCCGCCACGGTCCGGAACTCGTCCTCGCTGAGCGGCAGGCGGCGGAACGCCTCCCAGGCCACGCTCGGGGTGTCCTTCGTGCTGCCCGGGACCCAGTCGGACGCGAAGAGGACGTGCTTCATCCCGACCTGCCGCAGCCGCCGGGCCACGAGCTCGAGCGTCTTCGGCGGCGTGTCGCGGAGCACCATGCTGGCCACGTCGAAGTAGACCTTGCCCATCCGGGGATCCCTGGCCGCGGCCGCGTCGGCGAACACCTCCATCGCGTCGTCCGAGTGGTAGCCGGGACCGGACGCCGCCATGTGCGCGATCTGGATCGGGACGTCGGGGGCCGCGGGCAGGAGCTTCTCGAGGAACGCCTTGGAGTGCTCGCGCCCGTAGGTCTTGTCCAGGGTCCAGAGGTGGATCACCATCGGCAGCCGGCGCTCGTTGGCGGCCCGAAAGACCTTGCGCAGCTTCTCGATGTGCTCCGGGTTGAGGACGTCCACGCCCGAGTTGCCGAAGTGCAGCTTGATGCCCTTGAAGGGAGCGCCCGGGATCTTGGCGCAGCGGTCCATCTCGGCGATGGCGTAGTCCTTGAGCGGGTTGAAGCTGAAGAAGCCGACCAGGCGATCCGGGTGGCGCGCCACCTGCGCCGCCAGCCAGTCGTTCTCGGCCTTCACCTTGGCGTACTCGTCCGGGGCGGGCTTCTGGTGCGCGCTGCCGTACCAGTAGGCGACCGACAGGACGACCGCGCGCGGGATGCCGGCGGCGTCGAGCCCGGCGATGAGCTCTTCCGGCGTCCGGGCCTTGGCGACCGGCGGGCCCGTGGCCGTGAACGTCTCGGCCGAGATGCGCCACGTGCCGTCGGCGCCCTTCTTCACGACGTAGAGGAAGTTGGAGACGTGCGTGGTCACGCCGCCGTCGTCCGTCACCTCGGTGCCGGCGATGTAGCCGGACGGGCCGTTCACCTCGTAGGCGCTCGGCACGAGGCGGTTGATCACGGTGTTCTCGGCCAGGTACTTGAGCGCGTCCGGGCCGCGGAGCCAGGTCGGGGCCAGGGCGTCGAGGACGAGGACGTCCGGCGTGTACAGGCCGCTGATGGCGGCGAGCGACTTCTCCTTGCTCCGCCGCTCCTTCTCGCGCAGGAGGCGACTCAACTCCTCGGGCAGCTGCACCGGGGGCAGGAGCGGCGTCACCGAGAGCGCCGCCGCGTCCAGGCTCCAGATGTGCGTGTGGTGGTCGACCGCGGGGTGCGCGGGCGAGGCCGGTGCCGGCGCCGGCGCGCTCTTGGCGGGCGGCTTGCCGTGCGCCGCCCCGGCGGTGACGAGGGGCAAGGCGAGCGCGAGGAGGGCGGCGGCGAGGTGCCGCTGCGGCGCCCGGCGGCCGTCCCCGCGAGGGCTCCTTCGGGACGAATCGTGGGTCCTGGTCATGTCCCCATCATGGACAAGGGACATCCCCCGGGCAATGTCGCGCCGTCGCGCAGGAGGCCGTGCGGCCGCCCCCGCGGCGAGCGCCCTGCCCCGCCCCCGGGTGCGGAAAGTGTCGTCCGCGGCGCCGAGGTAGGCTAGAAACAGCTCGTCGCATGCGCGTCCTGCTCGTCGACAACTTCGACTCCTTCACCTACAACCTGGCGCAGCTCGTGGCGCGCCTGGCCGGCGTCTGGCCGCGCGTGCTGACCAACGACGTGTCCCTCTCCCAGGCGCTCGCCGAGCCGCCCGATCTCGTCATCCTCTCGCCCGGCCCCGGCTCGCCCGACGTCGCGCGCGACCTCGGTGTGTGCCGCCCGCTCCTCCAGCACCTGGCAGAGACCCCCATCCTCGGCGTGTGCCTCGGCCACCAGGCCATCGCCACCTGGGCGGGCGGGCGCGTGGTGCCGGCGCCGCGCCCCATGCACGGCCGCACCTCGCGCATCCGCCACGACGGCCGCGGCCTCTTCGCCGGGCTCGCCGAGGAGCTGGTGGTCACGCGCTACCACTCGCTCGTGGTGGAGGCGGCCTCCTTGCCCCCGGACCTCGCGGTCACCGCCTGGAGCGACGACGGCCTCGTGATGGGCCTCGCGCATCGCACCCTGCCGCGCTGGGGCGTGCAGTTCCACCCCGAATCCATCGCCAGCCAGGGAGGCGCCGCGCTCCTCGCCAACGCGCTCCACGAGGCAGCGCGCCATCGCACAGGAGACCCGCCGGACCTTACATTCTCACCCGCGGCGCCGGCCCCGACGCCGCGAACGCGCGCCCGACGCACCGGCCCGGTCCGCGAGCACCTGCGGCCCCTCGACGCCTGGGTGGATCCGAGCGCCGCCTTCCACGCGCTCTGCGCCGACGCGCCCCTCGCCTACTGGCTCGATGGCGGGGCCGTCTCCGCGCGGCCGGGGCCACGCTATTCTTACCTCGGCGTGGGCGGCCCCGACGTGATCCGCGTGTACGGATCCACGGTCGAGGTGTCGGGGGCGGCGGGCGGCCCCTCCCTCCATCAGGGAGACCCCTTCCTCATCCTCGACGAGCTCCTCGCCGCGCGGCGTACCACCGGGACCGAGTCCCCCCTCCCCTTCCGTTCGGGCTACGTGGGCTACCTCGGCTACGAGATGAAGGACGCGATCGGCGCCGCCGGGTCGCACGCCCCCAAGGCCTCCTCCCAACCACCGCCTGCGCAGGGCGCGCTGCCCGACGCCTGGCTCATGCGCGCCCGACGCGGCCTCGTCTTCGATCACGAGCACGAGCGCGTCTGGCTGTGCGCCGGCGAGGACCCGGGCGAAGATCCGACCACCGCCGTCGCCTGGTTCGACGAGACCCGCCGCCGCCTCATGAGCGCCCGCGTGCCGCCCGAGCCCGCGCCGCCCGGCATCCCCATGCCCCGCCTGCGCCTCGATCGCGACCGCCCGCAGTATCTCCAGGACATCGCCCGCATCCTCGACCTCATCCGCCGCGGCGAGACCTACGAAGCCTGCCTCACCAACCAGGTGCGCGGCCCCTGCCACATCGATCCCCTGGCCCTCTACCACGTGCTGCGCCGCACCAACCCTGCCCCCTACGCCGCCTTCCTGCGCTTCCCCGGCATGGCCCTCCTGTCCGCCTCCCCCGAGCGCTTCATCGCCATCGACGCCGCCGGGCGCGCCGAGAGCCGGCCCATCAAAGGCACGCGCCGCCGCGGCGCCGACGCCGCCGAGGACCAGCGCATCGCCCACGAGCTCGCCACCGCGGACAAGGATCGCGCCGAGAACCTCATGATCGTGGACCTCGTGCGCAACGACCTCGGCCGCGTGTGCGAGGTCGGCTCGGTCACCGTGCCCGCGCTCATGACCGTCGAGACCCACCCCACCGTGTTCCAGCTCGTGTCCACCGTGCGCGGCCAGCTGCGGGCCGACGTCGGCCCCCTCGCGGCCGTGCGCGCCCTCTTCCCGGGCGGCTCCATGACCGGCGCCCCCAAGCGCCGCACCCTCGAGATCCTGGACGCCCTCGAAGGCCGGCCCCGCGGCGCCTACGCCGGCGGCCTCGGCTGGCTCGGCGCCGACGGCGCGCTCGACCTCGGCATGACCATCCGCACCCTGATCCTCCACGGGGGCGAGGTGAGCTTCGGCGTGGGCGGGGCCGTGGTCGCCGACTCGGATCCCGCGGCCGAGTTCGATGAGATCCTGACCAAGGCCTACGCCCTCGTGCGCGCCCTCGCCCTCGCCCACGCCGGGCGCTTCACCGCCGAGGACATGAAGCTGTCATGAACCCTCCGGCGACGGAGGGCGAACGCTCACGGCCGCTCGTGCGCCCAGCCCCACCCGTCCGCCGGTGACCGGGCCGGGCGCCCCGCCTGCGGCGCCGGGATCAGGCGCTCGGCCACCGCGCCCGCCGCATAGGCGTAGAGCGCCTTGTGCGCGAGATCGATCCACTGCTCGTCGCGCGGCCAGGTCCACGGCGGCGCGCCCACGCCCGTCGCGTTCTCGAGCGTCTGATCGAGCGTGAGCCGCATCGCCGTGTTCATGAACGACATCACCGGCCCGCGGATCCCGCGCGACGCCATCCAGGCCCGGACCACGCCGCCGAGCAGCCCCTGGCCGAGATGCATCGCCCAGTGGAGCCCCACGCGCCCACGGTCCGGGCGATGCTCGAGGCCAAAGAGGCGCTCCGCCGTGTGCGCCGGCACATAGGAGTTCGGACGCCCGGTGAGCAGCTGCTCGAGCGTCTCCGCCAGCGTCATGGCCACGACCCCCGCCGCGCCCGCGACGAGGCCCCAACCGATGATGGACTTCTTCATGAGGGCGAGGCTAAGCGGCCGCCACCGACGGACAAGTCATGACGTACCAGCTCGCGCGGACAGGGCGACAGGCGGTATCCTGCCCGTGATGCGCACCGACCTTCGCCCCTTGTCCTTCCTTCTCCTCGCCCTCACCCTCCTCGGCCCGGCCGCCGCCCGCGCCGACAAGCCCGCACCCCCGACCGCCATCCCCGTCTACGTCGCCCCGGCCCCGAGCGGCAGCATGCGCAACGACGTCGACCTCGCGCGCTGGGCGCTCGCGGCCTGGCAGCGCGCCTCGGGCGGGGCGCTGCGCTTCGTCCCCGCGCCCGAGGAGACCGCCCTCCTCCGCCTCTACTGGGTCGACGGCGAGCGCGCCGGCGGCTTCGGCGAGATGCGCCCCATCGCCGTCGGCGACCACTTCGGCGCCGAGGTCTACGTCAACACCAACATGGACCTCCTCGGCCCCGCCATCGCCGCCCAGGCGCACGCCGACCGCCTCTACCGCGACACCATCGTCTACCTCACCTGCGTGCACGAACTCGGCCACGGCCTCGGCCTCAGCCACACCGACGCCTTCGACGACATCATGTACTCCTTCCAGTACGGCGGCGACATCCCCGGCTACTTCGCCCGCTACCGGCGCAAGCTCCGCGCCCGCGCCGACATCGCCAAGAACGACGGCCTCTCCGCCGCCGACGTGGCGCACCTCCGCGAGCCGCGCTGAGCGGGGCCGAGCGGGGCCGAGCGCTCACACCTCCTCGGGCCGTGGCAGCGCGCCCGGAGCCGCCTCGCCGCGCCCGCGCCGCGCCTCACGCTCGAGCCGCCGCCGCGCCCCGCGGAAGCCTTCGCCGAGGAGCCGGGTCTTCACCTCGACGCCGCCCATGAGCGCGAACCCGCGGATGCGGAGCGCCGGCCGCTCGGGATCCGGCACGGGTGGCGTGCGGTCGATCGCGTCGAAGCCGCCCATCAGACCCAGGCCCGTGGCCTCCACCGGGAGCCCCGGCGGCACGATGATCTGCACGCCGCCCATCATCGCCACGACCCACACCTCGGTGACCCCGGGCCCGAGCCGCGCCTCGCGGAAGTCGAGCTCGACCCCGCCCATCATCGCCAGCACGCGGAGCTTGCGCGCGCAGGTCCAGGTCCCCCCCCGGCGCGCGCCGCCGAGGAGCGCCACGACCCATTGCTTCGGGCGCACGCCCCGCGCCAGGGCCGTCGTCTGCGGGAGCGGCGCCGGCACGGCCTCGTCCTTGCGCTCCGGGGCGTCGGCCAGGAGCGCGGTCAGCTCCTCCGTCGACGTGGCCCGGTGCGCCAGCGCGAGGCGGCGCTCGAACTCGTCGAGGTCGAGGTCGCCCTGCGCAAAGAAATCGCTCAAGGCGGCGATCGCGCGTTCGCGCTCGTCCCGCAGGGACACCATCTCGTTTTCCATGGCCTAAACGTAGTGACGCCGCGCGCCGGACAAGCACGACGTGACGCCCGCCGTGGCCCGGGAAATGAATCCGCACTTCCTCCTGCAACGTCTCATCCGCCGGAGGCCACTCGATGAAAGCGCTTCGTCCCCTGCTCGTCGGCCTGGTCGCGCTCCTCGGACTCGGCAGCCTGGGCGGCTGCTACTCCGGGCCGCACCACGGCTACTACCGCTCACGACAAAATTACTACGGCCGCGGCTACGGGTACCGCCGCGGCTACGACGGCTCCTACGGCCGCAGCGATGGCCGCTACGCCGTCCCCCCACCGGCGGCGGCGGCGCCGGCGGAACCGCTGTGCCGCCGCGTCTGGGTCCCGCCGGGCGAGGACGCCTGGGGCCGCTGGCGCCCCGGCCACTGGCGCTGCCTCTGAGGCGAGCGCGCTCCTCTTCTGCAGCGGCAGCCGCTCGACCCGCTAGCGCGGACGCGCCGCGGCCTTGCCCGCGCTCGACCCGCTAGCGCGGACGCGCCGCGGCCTTGCCCGCCTTGCGCCGGGACCTCGCGAGCCCCACGAGGAGCAGCACCGCCCAGACCGGACCCAGGATCAGCGCGAGCGACGTCGGGTAATGGTTGGGCAGGATCTCGTTGTTGCCGGGTTGCACCTCGCGGATCTGCCCGATCACGCCCCAGGTCGCGACGATGAACACGCAGCCGGAGATGATGAGGCCGGCGCGCACGACCGGACCGAACGCGCGCGGCAGCCTCGTCGTCAGCACGCCCACGACGATCACGAGCGGCATCAGCACGAGGTCGTTGGTCATGAGGATGAGGATCCAGCGCACCGCCGTCCACACCGGCGTCGTGACCGCCGCGTGCCGCAAGAGCCCGACCAGCCCGTAGAGGAGCACGCAGCAGCCGATCCCGACGAGCACCCGCGGGAGGCGGCGCCACTCGCCCGCGCCGCTCATACGACCTCCAGCTGGTCGACCCACTTGGTCTGCATGATGCCGGGCTGATTGGGCGCGATGAGCCGCGCCGGGAACCCGTGGTTGATGTGCAGCGTCTCCCCGTTCAGCTTGAGCGCCAACATCGTGTCGGGATCGAGCGCGTGGGCACGGTTGAGGCGCGCGCTCGTGAACATCGCCTGCGGCCGCATGGTCTTTTGCAGCGACGTGACGATGATGTGGTTGAAGTCGCGCACGCCGGCCTCGGCGAGGAGGTCGCGGATCGGCACGCCCTCCCAGCTCGCCGCCACGCTCCAGCCCTGCACGCAGGAGATGGGCAGCGCGGCGCGGTGGCCGGAGCGCGCGCGCAGGTCGGCGATGCCGAGCGCGAGCGGCCGGGGCACGGCGCTGCCGACGACGCGGATCTTGAAGTCCGGGCTGAGCACGTGCGCGAGCTCGACCCCGGCCAGCTCGGCGCGCGTCTGGACCGGCAAGCCGGCCGTCGAGATGTCCTTGCGCCGCGAGGGCAGGAGCGCGAAGCGGGTGAGCGCGCCGACGTTGGCGCTGAGGAACGAGAAGGCCAGCATCGCGCTCGAGGTGGCGACGGCGCCGAGCATCCAGCGCCGGCTCCGCGCCACCTCCTCCTCGTCTTCGGGCGAGAGCGGGGGGAGCTCCTCATCGTGTTCTTTCATTTTTTTTCACCCTCCACCGTAGGGGTGCCCGCCTGGCCCGGGCGCTTGCGACCCAGCAGCCGCCAGGTGAGCTCGATCTTCAGGCCGACGTGGACGAAGAGGGCGCCGACCGTGATCCAGGCCGCCCAGTAATGGGTTGGCGTGAAGAAGCGCGGGTTCTTGAACCAGTAGAAGTGATCGCCCATCCCGCTCGTCATCAGCCAGAGCGCGCCGCCGACGAGCGGCACCAGGCTCACGCGCTCGAGCAGGTGCGGCAGGTTGCGCAGGTCGAGGCGATGCCACAGCTTCGGATAGACGCCCCACAGCTTGGTCAGCAGCCACGGGATCGTGGCCACGCCGGTCGTCGCGTGGGTGGCGGTGAGCCAGCGGTAGAGGTTGTGCGGCCGCGCCGGCCACTCCAGCCACGAGATCGGCTCCTGGATGATGTGGGACAGGAGGCCGGTCACGAAGGAGATGGCGAACGAGACACCGAGGATGACGCCGAGCATGGCGTTGATCCGTTGGCTCCGGGTCTCCTCGGCCACGATCTGCCGTTTGACTCGCTGCCCAAGGCTCTCCTTGTCGCCGTCACTCGCCGGGAGCGAGTCGGTCGCTTGCTGCGTCGCGATTTCCATGTAGGCCTCCGAGGGGGGGGGCAACTGCTTTTATACAATTCAGCGGAGCCATAAGCCAGACGGCTCGGGGCAAAAAGTGGGTGCGCCGGCAGGAGCGCAGCGGGTCGTCGCTCGCCGTCGCTGCCCCGCGCTCTCTTGACTGTGCACCTCGCGCCACGGATCGTCTGCGTCCGTGAGCCTCCCGAGTGACGCTGCCTCTCGCCCTTCCACGGGCGGAGGAGGACGCGCGCGGCCCTCCCCGGACCCCATGCGCCTGGCCGGCGCCGCCGCGCTCCTCTTCCTCTTCTACCAGCTCCCCGAGGGGCTCGGCCTGCGCCTCCTGCACGCGCCCGTGATCGCCGCCGCGCTCATGACGTTCTTTCACGTCGTGGCCTATGTCGTCGGCCGGGTGCTCGGCTACCGGGGCTTCGACGCCTACGCCATGGAGCTCCGCGAGGGGTGGGCGCGCAACCTCGCCGTCCCCTTCCTGCTCGCCGTGGCGGCCAAGGGCGCGGCGCTCATCGTCGGGGCCCTCCTCGGCGTCTACACCATCGAGAGCGGCGGGACCGCGCCCGCGATCGGCGCCCTCGTGCTCACGATGCTCGGCACCCTGGCCGTGACCCTGGTCCCCTCGGCCGCCGAGGACATCGTCACGCGCGGGTTCTGGTTCCGCGCCGTGCCGCGGCGCTGGACCCCGGTGGGCTTCGTCGTCTTCTCGTCGGTCATCTACGTGCTCAACCACGTCTATCGCCTGACCCACGGGCCCACCGAGTGGCTCATGCTGCTGTGCTTCGGCCTGGCCTACGCGACCGCGCTCGTGCGGACCGGATCCCTGTGGGCGGCGATTGGACTCCACTGGGGCTGGAACTTCAGCGGCCTGCTGGTGGACGCCTTCTGGAGCACGACCGTTCACAGCGACTGGCAGAGCCGGGGGCTCTCGTCCGGGGCGCACCTGCTCCTGCTCCTCGCCGTCCTCATCCCCCGACGACACGCACGACAAACACCACAGTAGCGCCCCCTCCTTCCGGCGACTGTTTCAACGCCCGAGCGACGTGCAGGAACGGCCGAGCGACTTGCAGACACGCGCTGGCGACTTGCAGACACGCGCTGGCGGCTTGCAGACACGCGCTGGCGGCTTGCAGGCACGCCCCAACGACTTGCAGACACGCCCAAACGACTTGCAGACACGCCCCAACGACTTGCAGACACGCCCCAACGACTTGCAGACACGCCCCAACGACTTGCAGACACGCCCCCAGCGCTGCCCGACATGACGTTTGGTGCTGTCCCACGGGGGGATTGGCCCGGCGCCTGAACGAACCGGTGGTCGACAAGCGTGACAAAGGTCAGCTGCTTCACATTCATTTCTCAAATGTTTTTTCTTGAAAATTCCCCTGGCGCGTGCTTCGGGCGTCACGCATATACCTCGCCATGCGGGCGAGCGCCCGAGGAGAGAGCGTCATGACCAAGAACCGCAAGACAACCAGGAAGAAGACCGCCGCGCCGGTGTCTGCCGAGGCTGGGGGCAAGGGCACGCACACGCTGGACTCGCTCGTGCCCCTGCTCGGGCCGGTGGACGAGCAGCAACGCATCGCCCTCTTCGAGAACGTCACCGACGAGGCGCTCGTCAAGCGGGGCACCCGCGCCTTGAGCGCCAACATCCTCGAGGATGCCCCCCTGTTCCTCGGCTCCACGCACAACATCTGGCAGGCCCTCACCGATGCGCAGCGCGAGAAGGTGAACGTCGATCCCCAGATCTTCGCTTTGTGCCTCGACGAGGCGCACATCCTGCGCCGGCTCGAGCAGGGCTTCCACGCGGCGGTGACGATCAGCGCCGGGAGTCAGATCGAGCACACGGTGGAGACGCGGCAGGTGATGAGCGAAGGCGTGGCCCTGCGCCGCAGCGTGATGGATAGCCTCAAGGGCGTGCTCGACCGGGGGCAGGTGGCCCACGTCAAGAAACTGAGCGGGACGGCCGAGACGCCGGAGATGCTGGCCGGCGGCATGGGGCGGATCGCCGACTACGTGACCGCGCTCCTCAAGGACGGCACGGCGAGCCAGCGCCGGCGCATGAGCACCTTCAACATCACCGCCGAACGAGCGACCGCGCTCAAGAACAAGGCCGAGCAGGTGCGCCTCACCGGCGCGGTGACCGTGGCGGCGGTGCGGCGCGTGGAGCAGCGCAAGCTCGATCTCCAGGATGGCCGCGTCCTGCTCCTCATGGAGCACATCCTGCGCGCGTTCCGTGCCGCGCACCGCGAGGACCCCACGATCCTCTTGCCGGAGCTTCGCGCCCTGGCCTCGCTCTTCAACACGCGCTCGAGCACGACCCGCCGCAAGCCTCGCACGCCCCCCAAGAGCAAGGCGCGCGTCGCCAGCGACGCCGGTGTCGGCACGGGCGAGGGCACGGCCGATGCGACCGTGCCGGCGGCGGAGGCGAAAGAGACCGAGTCCAAGGCCAGGAAGAGGAAGAAGAGGTAGCCGGAGCCGCCCTTTTCCGAGCGGGCCCGTGCCGAGTCACTCCGGACGGCCGGGCCCGCCGCCTGCCACCCGCTTCGAGAACACAGCGGGCGTAACGACCTCGACGGCTGACACCCTCATCGATTCGAGCAGCGCCGGGTCGTCGAGTAGATCTCGATCACCCGTAACGAGCGTGCTCGGCGCCAACCGGATCGCCAGTTCGAGCAGCGCATCGTCGGTCTGGTCGCGGCAACGCCGCGGTGGATCGACGACCTGATGCACCGTGGTACCGGCGACCAGATCGCCTACGAAGCGAGTCACCTCGCTCCATCTCACCTGATATTTGGCGGCCAGTCTGGGCCGCGCGAGGGCGCGCGCGACCTCCGAGACCGTCACCGTGGCGACATGCACCTCGACCGCATGCCGTTGCCACGCCCGTACGACAACTCCCGGTGCGCTGTCAGGCTTGAGGAAGGCGGAGATCCACACGTTCGCATCGATCACCGTCCGGATCACGATGCGTCGCGCTGCTGCCGGACCTCAGCGACTGCGTCCTTCACGTCCCTCTCGACCTCGTCTTCTGCGTACCGGCCAGACAGGGCAGCGCGCTCACGGAGGAGCGCTTCGAGATCATCCTCCCACGAGGCCGCAGGGATGATGAGCTCGACCACCTCGCCCTCTTTCACGTCGAGCTCGTCGAGCGGACGAAGGAGGCCGTTCTCGTAGACCGCCCGAAAATGCCGACCGCCGCTCATGTTCGACACGGTAATGCATCGAGGAACAGGGTTCAAGGCGGCGAGTTCGTGGCGAGAGCCCTCCCGCACTTCCATGAAGAGAGGGGTGGTGCGGATGGGCACTGAGCGAACCTCCGGAAGCCTGAGTGCACCGGCGAGGCGTCGTGGTGCACTTCTTGCGCGGCTGCATCGTGACCTCCGAGGTGCACGATGCCCGACACCACGAATCCCCTGTCCTCAGCGTTCGACCCGGCCGCGGGCTCGATCCTGTTCATCGGTACGGCCACCGTCCTCATCCGGTGCGCCGGTTTCACCATTCTCACGGACCCCAACTTCCTGCACCGGCACGAGAGCGTCCATCTCGGCTACGGCCTTCATTCCCGCCGCCTGACCGAGCCGGCGCTCAGCATCGAGCAGTTGCCCGCGCTCGATCTGGTCGTGCTGTCGCACTTCCACGAGGACCACTTCGACCGCGTGGCCGAGGCCCGGCTCGATCGCTCGCTGCCCGTCATCACCACCCCACACGCGGCGGCCCGCCTCGAGGAGCGGGGCTTCGAGGGCGCGCAGGCGCTGCGCACCTGGGAGACGCACAGCATGAGCCGGGGGCCGTTCGGTCTCGGCGTGACCGCGCTGCCGGGCCGCCACGGACCCCCGATCTTGTCGCACCTCCTGCCGCCGGTGATGGGCTCGATGCTCGACTTCACGGCCGGCGGGCAGCGCCTCTTCCGGATCTACATCACCGGCGACACGCTCACGTACCCGGCGCTGGCCGAGATCCCGCGCCGCTACCCGGACATCGACCTCATGCTCATCCACCTCGGCGGCACGCGGGTGCTCGGTCTCCTCGTGACGATGGACGCGGAGGAGGGGGTGGAGTGCATGCGCCTGGTCCCGGCCCGCACCACCATCCCGATCCACTACAACGACTACACGGTCTTCAAGTCCTCGCTCGGGGAGTTCCAGGAGGCGGTGCACCAGGCGGGCCTCCACGAGCGGGTGCACTACCTCGCGAACGGGGAGACGTATCGTTTCCGCATCCCACCCGACCGGCCGGGGCTCACCCGCCTGGCCGCTGCGGCAGCGCAGCCGAGCGCGCCCCTGCATTGAAGGCGCTCCTTCCACAGGGGCGACTTGTGACATGGATCGCGAGGCCGTAAGAGGGTGTTTGAAAACCCTTGCCTGTGGGTTCTGCATGGAGGACCGTGGGGCATGCTGCCCCGCAAAACCTATCCTGACCATTGATCACATGTCTGCACCGTCGGAAAGTAGGATAGGGACCGCTTCGCAGAGCCGAAGGAAAGCATTTGTTCCACTGGAAAGCAAAGCTACCAGGGATTCGATGCGTAGGAGACCGCGAGTGATCACAATCAT
>DATAGU010000085.1:0-32817 GCA_036263495.1 Polyangia bacterium
GTACGGCCTCGAGCTGCCCGACGAGGTCTTGAAGAAGATCTATTACAAGAACGCGCTCCGCATCATCCCCGGGCTCGACGCCAAGGCATTCCCGCCCTGAGCCGAACCACCGCAGTTCTCCGCCTACTGCAGCACAGCCAGCGACGGCATTCAACCGTGGTGGCCCGGCTTAGCGGCTCTCTGCCGTGTCCACCGTGGGGCGGTAGGCGCTGCGATAGCCGGCCGTGACGTTGACGATCTCCACCTCGATGATGCCGTTGCCATCGCACAGATACCGCTCCTCCACCTCGTCGCCAGGACCGGACAGGCGCTCGACCTCCACCCCATCGAGCGGCCGGTCCCGCAGCTCCGCCACGAGCGGCGAGCGCACCTCGGCCCAGGGCGTGACGTCCCCCGCCGGCGCCCCTCTCTCGAGGCGGCTGCACTCGACGAAGCGGAAGTGCCCGATATTGTGGTGTGCCCGGTAGCGGCGCACGCGCACCATGCGATCGAGCCCCGATCCGGGCAGCGGCACATCCTTCTCGAAGATGAGATCGAAGCTCGCGTTGCGCCCCGCGTCTCGCTCGCGCCACACGCCGAAATGGCGGGTCAGGCTGCCGGCGATCCGCGGGCTGTGCTCCTCTTCGGCCGCGATGGCGAGGCCGATGGCCACCGAGGCGTGCGGATACGGCGAGCGCCACACACGCCGGCCAAAGCGCTCGCGCAAGGCGCGCCCCACGGCAGGCAGCTGCGAGGCGCCACCGACCTGATAGACCACCGTGTGCCGCTCGACCTCCTGGCCTGCGCGTTCGGCCACGCGCCGGAGCGCCGCATCGAGCGCCTCCAGACTGCGGTCGATGAGCGGCCGCAGGGCCGCCTCGTACTCGTCGATGGGGATGCGCGACGCCGTGCCGTCGGCGAAGAGATCCGGCGAGATACGCCGCGTGGCCGAGGTGATGCGCTCCTTCTCCTGGCGGCACAGCTCGAGCATTCGTTGCCGCTCCGCGCCTTCCGCCGGCTCCGGCCGGTCCGCCATGCGGCAGGCCAGCTCGAGCAACGCGGCATCGAAGTCCTCTCCCCCCAGCCGGCTCACCCCCTCGGTGGTGATCACCTCGTGCAGCACATCGCTCATGGCGATGATCGAGGCGTCGAAGGTGCCGCCGCCGAGGTCGTAGACCGCGATGTGGCGGCGGCGCACCTGCGCATCGGCCGGCCGGCGCCAGGCGTACTCGAGCCCCGCCGCGCTCGGCTCATCGAGGATGCGCAGCACGCGGAACCCAGCCTGCGTGAAGGCATCGGCCGTAAGCAGTCGCTGATTTGCTGAGGCGTGGGCCGGCACCGCGATCGCCACCTCCAGCGGCTCATCCGGCCGCGCGCCGAGGTTCGAGCGCAGGCTCAGCGCCTCCCGCAACATACTGAGGAAGCGGGCCGCCAGCTCCGGGACGCGCCAACCGAGCAGACGATCCTGCGGCCCTGCGATCCCGAGGTGTCGCTTGACCGCGCGGAGCGGCTGCCACGCCGAATCCCCCAGCACCGCCTCGGCCTCATGCCCGCCGCGCACGTCCTCTCCGCGCAGCGCGAGCAGCGAGGGATACCACTCGCACCCCTCGCCGTTCGGCGTCTCGAACGTTACGATCGGATAGTTACCGCGGTCGGCGCTGGCCACCACCACGCGCGTGGTACCAAAGTCGATTCCCAGACGCATGGCCCAAGTCTAACGGCAATCCCGCGCCGGCGCCTGATTTCGCACCGCGCCGGCCGGCTGGTGTTCAACCGAAACACCACTGTTGTCCGCCTGCTGCGGCACAGCCAGCGACGGCATCCAACTGTGGTGTTCCGGTTCAGCCCTTCTCGTCGATGATGCGGGACAGCTTGCCGAGGATGAGATCCACCGCCACCGTGTTCTGTCCCCCCTCGGGGATGATGAGATCGGCCCAGCGCTTGGAGGGCTCCACGAACTGCAGGTGCATGGGCCGCACCGTGCGGTAGTACTGCTCGCGAATGGAGTTGAAGGTCCGGCCCCGCTGCTCGATGTCGCGGCGGATGCGGCGGAACACCCGCAGGTCTGCGTCGGTGTCCACGAACAGCTTGATGTCGAGCAGCCGCCGGACCCGCTCCTCGACGAACACCAGGATGCCCTCGACGATGACGACCGGCGCCGGCACGACCCGCCGGGTCTCGGCGCGGCGCGAGTGGGTGACGAAGTCGTAGATCGGCACCTCCACCACCTTCCCCTGGCGCAACGCCTCGAGGTGGGCGACGAGGAGCTCGTTGTCGAGCGACTCCGGATGGTCGTAGTTGAGGAGGCTCCGCTCCTCGAACGACAGGTCGGAGCGGTCCTTGTAATACGAGTCGTGGTCGATCATCGCCACCGCGTGATCGGGCAGCCCCTGGGCCAGGGCCCGCGCCACGGTGGTCTTGCCCGAGCCGGTTCCACCGGCGACTCCGACGAGCACAGGCTTCACGGCCCGCACTCTAGCACTACTGCGGCGCTTGCCAACGCACCTGCAGATGAAGAAACGCTCAGGCGCCGATTTCGTTCTGTTGCACGGTCCGGGCTCCCATGTGCCGAACGATCACGCCGCGGCTGGCGTGGCCGCGCTCTCCTCGGCCGTGGCGGCCGCCGAGGGCGTGCCCTCGGGCATGGGCGGGGCGGTCCGGAGACGCACGAGCACCCGCTCGCGCAGCCCGCTCGCCAGTTCGGGGCGCTCGCTCAAGAACGAGATCATGCGCTCCCGCCCCTGCGCCACGCGCTCACCGTCGAGCGAATACCAGGACCCGGCCTTCTCGATGAAACCACAGGTCGCGCCGAGATCCACGAGCTCGCCCAGGCGGTTGATGCCGCTGCCATAGAGGATCTCGAACTCCGCCTCCTTGAAGGGCGGGGCCAGCTTGTTCTTCACCACCTTGACCCGCGTGCGCGTCCCCACCACCTCGTCGCCCGCCTTGATCTGCCCGGTGCGGCGGATGTCGAGCCGCACCGAGGCATAGAACTTGAGCGCGTTGCCGCCGGTGGTGGTCTCGGGGTTACCGAACGTCACGCCAATCTTCTGTCGCAGTTGATTGATGAAGACCGCGGCGCAGTTCTGTTTGGCGGTGACGGCCGTGAGCTTGCGCAACGCCTGGCTCATCAGGCGCGCCTGCAGCCCCATGTGGGCATCGCCCATTTCGCCCTCGATCTCGGCCCGGGGCGTGAGCGCGGCCACCGAGTCCACGACCACGAGATCGATGGCGCCGGTGCGCACGAGCTGGTCGGTGATCTCGAGCGCCTGCTCGCCGCAATCGGGCTGCGAGACCAGGAGCTCCTCGAGCCGCACCCCGAGGCGCCGCGCATAGCCGATGTCGAGGGCGTGCTCGGCGTCGACGAAGGCGCACACCCCGCCGGCCCGCTGCGCCTCGGCGATGGCGTGCAGCATGAGCGTGGTCTTGCCCGAGGACTCGGGCCCGAAGATCTCGATGACCCGGCCGCGCGGCAGCCCGCCCGTGCCGAGCGCGGCGTCGAGCGCGATGGACCCGGTCGGGATGACCGCCACCTCCGCCACCGCGTCGCCGTCGAGCGACATGATGGCACCCTTGCCGAACTGCTTCTCGATGGCCGCCACGGCGGCGGCGACGACTTTGAGCTTCTCTTTGAGCACCTTGGTCATGGTTGTCCTCCGGAGAGAAATGAACGGGCGGTCCCCCTGGATCCGGACGCCCGGGTGTGCCCCTGCTGATCTCCCGCGGTGCGTGCCGTCGCCGCGACGGCGAGCGCACCGAAGGCGTCGCTGCGCTGGCGCCGCACGGCGTCGAGCGCACCGCGGAGGCGCTGGAATTCCTCGGTGGAGATGACGCGCCGGCGGCGCGCTTCCTGAATCGCGAGGAGCAGCGCGGTCTCGGCCTGCGCGCACCGGGTGAAGGCGAGCTGCAGCTGCATCACGTCCGCCTCGAGGAGGGCGGGGCCGGCGCACTTCTCGAGGTCGCTCGTCGCCACCCGCAGGAGCAGGACGAGGTCGGCATGCTCCTGCGGGAGCAGGTCCGGGACCCCGCGCATGCGCTCGAGCAGGGGGCCGTAGATCTCGACGGGCAAGGGAACCTGGCACATGGATGTCCTCCTGGTGGCGTGGATGGGCGAGACGGGCGGCGCCCGAGGTACGGCGAATCAGCGAGCGCCGGCAGCACGCGTTCGGTGCCCCCTCACAGCAAGCGCCGTGCCTCCGACAAAGAGCCTGGAGGACGCGGACTTCAAACGCGCCACCAGCGCAGCTGTCCGGTTTCCGTCCGGTCGCGGCCGGGTGCCGTCCGGCGCTCGCTCGCTCCTCGTCCCCTCGTCCGGCATCCGGACGGCAGCAGCCTAGACGCATCTGCCACCAGCCCTACCCCCTACCCTCGCCCCATCCCCCCACGGACCTGGCCCCGGCCCCCGGGCAGGCCCCCATTGACATCGCTAAATTCCAACAGATACGCTACTTTCCCATGAAATTGGAGACGGAGGGGCCGATGGTTCGCCAGCCGCAGTTGCGTGGTTCGCCCTGGCTCGGCACGGGTGCGGTCGCAGTCTTGGTTTGTCTTGCAATGGGGTGCAGCAGCGGCGGCACGAGCGGCTGCGGCGGGCTCACGCCCCTCCCGAGCGCGCCGGCGCCCGTCGGGCTGCCCTTCGATCAACAGATCGAAGGCGGCCTGCAGGTGCGCATCACCCCGCCGGGCTTCACGAAGCTCTCGTCGGTGATCCCGGAGCTGCTGAAGCCTGTCCTGAGCACCCCTTTCTGTATCCCGACGGGCAGCCTCGCCGGTACCACCTACTGCGGCGGTGCATGCGGTAGTGGCACGGGGTGCCCCGTGACCCTCACCTTCCGTGGCGATCTCGTGCCCCCCCAGGGCATCGCGGTCACGGCGCCGAACAACGCCAATCAAGCCGTGGTCCACATCGACACGGCCTTCAACGTGAGCGTGCCAGTCCGGACCAGCAATTTTCTCGGCACCTGCACCTTCAACGCCACGACCAATGGCACCCACGTCAACGCCGACATCGGTCTTGGGACCAATGCGACCACCGGGCAGCTCACCGTCGGTCTCAACGCCCTCCGGCGCGACACGCTCAACATCAATATTTCGAGCTCGAGCGGGCTCGGCTGCAGCATCCTCGCGAGCATCCTCAACGGGCTCGCCCAGGTGCTCGACTCCTTCATCGGCGACTTCATCATCAATGCCCTCCGGCCCACCCTGAACTCGTTCATCCAGACCCTCCTGCCGAACCCGCTCGGCCTCGGCTCCACGGTCCCCCTCGGCACCCTGCTCGCCGCGGCGAGTGCGCCGAGCGACGCCAACCTCGAGCTGTACATCGTCCCCGGCGGCTACACCTCCGCCTCGGGTGGCGGCCTGAACCTCGGGGTCATCACCGGCGTCAACTCCGATCGCGACCAACGCACGCGCACCGCCGGCCTCACGTCCGAGCCGAACCTGTGCGTCCCGGCGCTGCCCACCCCGAACCTCGGCAGCGCGCCCTGGAACCTCCCGCGCAACACCGTGCGGCCCGACTTCCGGCTCCCTCCCGCCCCCGAGTTCACCGGCCAGCCCGAGCCCAAGGACAGCAACAATCAGGTCCAGGACCTGGCCATCGGCCTCAGCCGGACCTTCCTCGACCTGGCCGGCTTCCACTTCTTCAACTCGGGCGGCCTGTGCCTCGCCGTCGGCGGCCCCCAGCTCGCGCAGCTCAACGCCGGCACCGTCTCGCTCCTCATCCCGTCGCTCGGCAACATCGTCGAGAACCGCCGCGCGCCGCTCTATCTATCGTTGCGCCCCACCACGCCGCTCCAGTTCACGCTGGGCGCCGGCACGGCCCAGGACTCGCTCCTCCACGTCCTCGTGCAGGACCTGCGCATCGACTTCTACGCGTTCGTCGAAGAGCGCTACGTGCGCATCTTCACCGTGTCGGCCGACCTCAACGTGGGCCTCGGGCTGACGTTCACCCGGGACCAGAACGGCAACCCGGCGCTCCAGCCGATCATCAGCGGCATCGACAAGAACTCGATCAAGCTGCGCGTCAGCAACACCGACCTCCTCCAGGAGGATCCCGACAAGCTGGCCCGGGCGCTCTCGAGCCTCATCGACATCGCCGTGGGGCAGCTCACGGGGGCTATCCCGACCGTGTCCCTGCCTTCGCTGCAGGGCTTCGGGCTCGACGGCCTGAGCGTCACGCGCGTCCAGACGCAGCAGGACGACTTCCTCGCGATCAACGGCTCGATCGTGAAGCAGGCGGCGGGCCTCGGCCTGTTCGCCGCCGACTGGGTGCCGCTGGCCCGGCCGGCGCTGGCCATCGACGCCACCGCCGAGGTGGCGGACGTGTCGGTGCCGCCCGGCGATCTCATCCGTGAGGCGGTGCAGGCGGGTCGCCGTGAAGCCGGCGCGCTCCCGGCCGTGACGCTGCGGCTCGGTGCCCAGGGCGCCGAGCCGGCGACGCTCTCGACGTTGGAGTGGTCAGTGCGCGTCAACGGCGGCATCTGGCAGCCGTGGTCCCGCGAGCAGCTGCGGACCCTGGTCGATCCGGCGTTCCTCCTCCAGGGACGCCACAGCATCGAGGTGCGGGCGCGCGTCCAGGACGACTGGACCACCGAGAGCCCCGCGCCGGTCCGGCTATCGGTGCTGATCGACTCGGTGCCGCCCGAGCTCACGACCCGGGTCGAGGGTGATCGGGTGGTGCTCCACGCCGAGGACAACGTGAGCGACGAGGCCGCGCTGCGCTACGCCTGGAAGACGCCCGCCGGTTGGCAGGAGGCGGGCAAGCGGAGCGAGCTCTCCTCGGCCGACGTCGCGGCGGCGACCCACGGCGGCAAGGACCCTCTGGTCGTGGCCGCGATCGACGAGGCCGGGAACCGCACCGAGAAGGACGTCGACGTGACGGAGCTCGAGCCCTTCCATGACAAGCCGGGGACCTCGACCGGATGCGCCTGCACGCTCGGTGGGCATGGCGCTCGCGGCCAGGCGACAGGCGGGCTCCTCGCGCTCCTCGTCATGGTGCCGCTCGCCCTGCGCCTCGGACGGCGCCGGCTGCGCCAGATGCGGCTCGGACGGAGCACCGGCCTCTGCGCGCTGCTCGGCGCCGCCCTCCTCGGCCAGGCCGGCTGCAAGCGCGCCCCGCTCTGCCGTGTGGCGGACGATTGCCGCCAGACCCAGTGCGGCCCGAACGAGATCCCGGCCTGCATGCCCGACGGCACCTGCGGCTGCAACCCGGACACCCCGCGCGGCGACGTGGGCCGCTTCTCCAGCCTGGTGCTCCGCGACGGTACGGCCTACGTCGCGGCCTACAACAACACCTACGGCGATCTGATGATCGGCCACGTCACCCCGCCGGGGGTCATCGACAACTGGGAGTTCGTCGACGGCGTGCCCGAGGACGTGCCGCCGGACAACCCGCAGTCCAAGGTGCGCGGCGGCATCAGCAGCCCGGGGGACGACGTCGGGCGCTACGCCTCGATCGCGCTCACCCCCGCAGGCGACCCGGTCATCGCCTACTACGATGCCAGCCACGGCGCGCTCAAGTACGCCTCCTTTGGCGTGGTGCGCTGGCAGAGCCAGGTGGTGGATCAAGGCACGGGCACGCCCACGACCGGGGGCGATGACTTCGGGCGCTATGCCTCGCTCACCCTCACGCGCGATGGGCGGCCGGGCATCGCCTACTATGCCGAGGTGGCCCGCGGGGCCTCGGGCAAGCGCGAGAGCCAGCTCCGCTTTGCCCAGGCCAAGGTCGCCGCCCCGCGCACCCGGGACGACTGGGAGATCACGACCGTCGAGACGCGCCCCCTGCCCGAGGTCACGGGCACGCCACCGCCGCCGCCCGACGTCCTGCCCGCCGGCATCGCCCTGTTCTGCGCCTCCGCGCGCAAGGGCGACGACGCGCCGGTCATCGCCTACTACGATCGCGAGCGGGGCAACCTGCGCTACGTCGAGTACGACGCCGCCACGAGCCGCTTCGGCACCCCCACCATCCTCGACGGCGAAGCGGGTGGGACCGACACCGGCGACGTGGGCCAGTACCCCTCGGTTGCGTGGAACGTCGACCGCGCCCACATCTCCTACGTCGACGCGCGGCGCGACAACCTGCTCTACGTCAACACGCGCGACCGCGTCCCCGAGGTGGTCGACGACGGCTATCGCCCGAGCGACGAGAGCACGGACGCCGGGGTGACCGTGCCCGTGTATCACCTCGTGGGCGACTCCTCATCGCTCGAGATGTGGCAGAGCCGGCCGCTCATCGCCTACCAGGACTCCACCGCGATCGAGCTGCGCTTCGCCATCCGCGATCCCAACGCGCGGCGCTGGCTGCTCACCACCGTGGCCGGTAACGGCTCGCCCTACCAGGGATCCTATGGCTTCTACGCGCGGGCCCGCGTGACCGGCAGCACCGCGGTGCTGGCCAGCTACGCGATCAATCAACAGGTCCAGCCCCCGCGCTACTACGTCGAGACCTTCGCCGTCGACCTCACGACGTTCCCCTGATCCGAAACAAGAGGCCGCTCACTTCGCGGACGAGGTGCCGCCGCTCCCACCGCGGCTGCAGCCTCGCTGGTGGGCGGCCTGGGCGCGGCGCAGCGCCTCGGTCTCGATCTGGGGGGCCGCGTCGGGCTCGAGGTGCTGGATGATCTCCCACTCGGTATCGTAGGCGCGCTCGTTCGTGTTGCGGACCTGCCCTCCGGCGCCCGGCTCCTCATGCTCGCGCGTGAGGGTCAGCTTGCAATGCCCCAGGCCGGTGTGGATCAGCTGGCCGTGATAGCGCGTCCGTCCGCCCTTGGGATCCTGATACCAGTCCGTGCTGCCGACGAAGTCCCCGCCCGGCGGGAGCCCTGGCATCTGGTAGCCATGGCGTTCGAGGACCTGGCGCACCCCGGTCCAGACCTCTTCGATGGTCAGGGGATGGATGTATGTATCGACCAGGGCGTCGCGGTAGCGCTTGCGCTCGGCCTCCGAGGGGGCGCGGGAGCAATGGGCCAGGGCCAGCCCGCAGCCCAGTAGAAGGAACAGCATCCGATAAGGGAACAAGGTCGATCGTCGCATCGCCCCCAGGATAACGCCATCCGGGGCGCAGCGACGTACCGATTCAGCCGGACCGGCAGGTGCCTCAGCGATTGCGAGGCGGCGGCGCCGGGAGGGGGGCGTCGCTGGGGAGCCTCAGGTAGGGCGCATGACGATCGAGCTCCCCGGGTTCGAAGCGGCGCAGTCCGATGACGTGCCAGAAGTAGCCGGCGACGTCGCCCTCCATCTTGTAGCGGCCGTCGGGCATGAAGGCGACCCAGCCCCCGAGGAAGTGGGCCAGGGTGACGCGGCACTGGCCCGTGGCGGCGTCCCAGAGGCGGATGGTCGTGTCGTAGGAGCCCGAGGCCAGGGTCTGGCCGTCGGGGCTGAAGGCGATGCTCTGCACCTTGTGCCCGTGGCCCACCAGGGAGCGGAGGAACATGCCCGTCCCCACCTCCCACAGCTGCACGGTCCTGTCCTCGGACCCCGAGGCGAGGATCTGGCCGTCGGGGCTGAACGCCACGCTCGTCACCTCGCTGCGATGACCGGCGAGAACGCGGAGCGGCCTGCCCGTGGCCACGTCCCAGAGCCGCACCGTCCTGTCATAGGCGCCGGAGGCGAGGAGGCGGCCGTCGGGGCTGAACGCCACGCTCTGCACCCAGCCGCCATGGCCGGTCAGCGCTCGGAGCGGCCTGCCCGTCGCCACCTCCCACAGCCGCACCGCATCGTCGCAGCCGACGGCGAGGACCTGGCCGTCGGGGCTGAAGGCGACGTCCATCAAGTCTTGCCCCTGCCAGGCCAGCGTGAGGAGCGCCCGGCCCGTGGCCACCTCCCACAGCCGCACCGCCCGGTCGCAGGTGACGGCGAGGATCTGGCCATCGGGGCTGAACGCCACGCCCTTCACCTCCCCGCCCGGCTCCCCATCTTGCCGGGTCAGGCTCTGGAGCGGCCTGCCCGTCGCCACCTCCCACAGCCACACCTTCGTGTCGATCGAGCCGGCGGCGAGGATCTGACCATCGGGGCTGAACGCCACGCACTCCACCGTGCAATCGAGGCCCGTGAGGGTCCGGAGCGGCCTGCCCGTCGCCACCTCCCACAGTCGCACGGTGCCGTCCAGGGACGCCGCGGCGAGGGTCTGGCCGCCGGGGCTGAAGGCCACGCTCTCCACCCAGTTGTCGTACCCGGTGAGGGTCCGGCGCGGCTCGCCCGTGCCCACGGTCCAGAGCCGGACCTTCTTGTCGACGGAGCCGGAGGCCAGGGTCTGGCCGTCGGGGCTGAACGCCACGCTCCGCACGTCGCGGTGATGCCCGATGAACGCGCAGAGCGGCTTGCCCGCGGGCACCTCCCATAGCCGCACCTTCTTGTCTTCGCACCCGGCGGCGAGCGTCTTGCCGTCGGGGCTGAAGGCCACGCTCCGCACCGCGCAGTCCTGCCCGGTCAGGACCTGGAGCGGCCTGCCCGTGGCCGACTTGCGCCCGCCCAGGCGCAGCTCCCCCGCCGAGCTATGCAGGACCTCGAGCGGCTTGCCCGTGGTCACGTCCCACAGCCGCACCGTCTTGTCGTCGGAGCCCGAGGCGAGGATCCGGCCGTCGGGGCTGAACGCCACGCTCCGCACCCCGGCTTCATGCCCGGCCAGGCTCTGCAGCAGCTTGCCCGTGGCGACCTTCCAGAGTCGTACCCGGTTGTCGCTGGCGCCCGAGGCGAGGGTCTGGCCGTCGGGGGCAAAGGCCACGCTCCGCACCCCGGCTTCGTGCCCGGCCAGGACCCGGAGAGGCTCGCCCGTGGCGACCTCCCACAGCCGCACCTGCTGGTCATCGGCGCCCGAAGCGAGGATCCGGCCGTCGGGGCTGAAGCCAACGCTCCGCACCCCGGCGTCATGGCCGATCAGGACCCGGAGCAGCTTGCCCGTGGCCATGTCCCAGAGCCGCACCGTGTCGTCGCTCGCACCCGCGGCGAGGGTCTTGCCGTCCGGGCTGTAGGCCACGCTCCTCGTCTCCTCATCGAACCCCATGAGGGACCGGAGCGGCTTGCCCGTGGCCGCGTGCCAGAGCCAGATCGTATCTGCGGTATGGGCCGAGGCGAGGAACATGCCATCCGGACTGAAGGCCACGGCGTGGCAGGTCAGGCTGGCGGTGGCGATCATCGGCTCGACGACCACCAGCCCTTCGAGCCAGGGGCCCGGGACGTCGACCGCTGCGGGTGGCGAGACGTCACGGCGCACCGCGGCGCGCTCGGCGTAGAGCAGGCGCTCCGACACCTCCTCGGCGCCCGTCCCGCTCGCAGGGATCGGAGGGGCCGAGACCGGAGACCCTGCCGGAGATCGGGCCGGAGACCACCACGGATCCACGACGGGCGGCCCCGCTGCCTCCGGCGGCTCGGTCCCGAGGTCCGTATCCGGCCTGACGCCGAGCGATGGCGCCTCGACCTCCCCCTGGACATCCTCTCCGGCCAAGGGCGGCGCGTCCTCATCGCTCCTCGGCTTCCGCATCCAGGCCCGCAACGGGACCGCGATCCGCTCCTGGTCGGTGAGGCTCAGGGCCGCCAGGAGATCGTCGTCCAGGATGCGGCAGAGCTCCTCGTCGGACAGCGTGGACAGCCGGTCCACCACGCGCGTCGCCTGCCGCTCGATGATGCGCTCGAACAGGTTGCGCACGAAGCGGGCGTTGCCGAAGGTCGGGGCACGCCGTGCGTGCGCGTACTCGAAGAGCAGGCGGAACTCGCGCGCCGCCTCCCTGTCCAGCACGTAGCCGTGCTCCTGACAGAACAGATCGAGCACCCGGCTAAGCTCGCCGGGGCGCAGGTGGGGAAAGCGTAGGTGGCGCGTGAACCGCGATCGCATCCCCGGGTTGGTGGCGAGGAAGCGGTTCATCTCCTTGGAGTAACCCGCGATCACCACCGCCAGCTGCTCGCGGTGGTCCTCCATCCGCTTGAGCAGGGCCTGCACGGCCTCGTGACCAAAGTCGCGGTAATTGTCCTTCTCGGGCACCAGGGCGTAGGCCTCGTCGATGAACAGGACCCCGCCCAGGGCCGCCTGCACCGCGTCCTCCACGCGGATCGCGGTGTGGCCGATCCAGCCGCCCACCAGGCCGGCCCGGTCGGTCTCCACCACATGCCCCTTGGACAGCACCCCGAGGTGCTTGAAGATGCGTCCGAGGAACCGCGCCACGGTCGTCTTGCCCGTGCCCGGCGGCCCGGAGAGCACCATGTGCAGTGAGGTCGGGCCCACCTTGAGCCCCCGCCGTCTGCGCTCCTGTTGCACGCGCAGGAAGCCGGCCAGATGGACCACCTCTTTCTTGATCTCCTCCAGGCCCACGAGCTGATGGAGCTCGGCCAGCACCTTCTCCAGGGAGTCGTCCGCGGGCGGCGGGTGCTCCTTGTAGACGGCCTTGATCTCCCGCTCGGAGGTCGTCTTGCCCGGCTTCGTGGGGTCGGAGCTCTCGACCAGGAGCGAGTGCACCTTCACGCGCACCCGGTCGCGGAGGAGGAAGCCGAAGGCATCGCCCTCGAGCGCAGCGAAGACCTTGGGGTCGAGGCTCGCCACCACCGCGCGGTTGACCAGGAAGTCCACCTGCCCGCCCTGGACGCGCACGATCTCGAGGAGGTTGATCGCGTCGTCCGGGTGGATCGCGGGATCGTGCTTCCAGTCCACCAGGGGCTTGAGCGCGCCGCCGTCGTAGCGCGCCACGCGCACGTGGCCGTCGGAGCGGATCAGGAACTCGGAGAAGGACTTGAGGTCGCACCCCCACAGGAGCCCGAACGAGGAGCGCTGCGCCCCCCCGGTGCGCTCGAGGACGACGTGGACGCGAAAGTCTGCGAGTTGCTGGAACGGCAGGTGGATGTAGCTGCTCCAGGAGCGGTTGCTATCGCGGCGGTGGTCGAACACGAGCGAACCGCCCTCGATGCGGACGACGCACCCCTCCTCGTCGGCCAAATACCAACGGTTCCGGTTGTCTGAGAAGAAGTCTTGGAGCAGGAGCATGGCGAAAGGTCCCGGGGCCCCTCGGTCCACACCCACCCCGACCCCTGATCCGGGCCCGCTGAAAGTATAGCGGTTCCAGGGCACGGTACCCACAGGTACGTAAACCCGGCATCAGACCGCCCTCGCACCGCGTCATGATAGAAAAATTCACAAATAAGCGCCTTCCCCCTAGCCAAGCGCCACCCATGCTGAATAATTCCAGCATATGGGGACTGCGCTAACCAACCGTTCGCAGGTATCGATGGGACCGGGTGCGGGCAGCGGCCGCGGTGAGCGAAGGCCAGAAGACCTGAGCGGATCCATGGCCATGAACGACGCTCTACCGCTAGAAGACGACGAGCTGCTCACCCACCTCGGCCAGGATGTGCACTTCCTCTCGCGCCTCGAGCGCGTCACCTACGGCCAGACCGAGCTTGCGCTGCGGCTCTACCGCGACCCCGCCCTGGTGCGGGCCATCCTCGCCGACCCCACCTGCCCGCGCGAATACGATCGCATCGCCATCGCCATCGACCCCAGCCCGGCGCCGCCCCACATCGTCGTCGCCCGCAGTGGCGCCTTCGTCACCTGCCTCGGCTCCGGCATGGACGTCGGCCATACCCCCGCCATCTCGTGGGAGCGCCTCGAGCACCACCGGCGCCGCGCCGACCTCCGGGCCGCGCAGCGCGAGCGCGCCGAGGAAGTGTTCAAGGAGCAGGGCCCCCGCGAGCTCATCGACCGCCTCTTCACCGCCGGGGCCCAGCTGAGCCGCGAAGAGTTCCAGCAGCTCATGGCGGTCGAACCGCTGCTCCAGCGCGTCTTCATGGAGCACCTCATCCGGTACCACAGCATCATCTACCGGACCGGCCTCGGGGTCGCGCGCCTCAAGCGTCCGCGCCCGAGCGACGAGCGGCGGCTGCGGGTGTTCTGGAACGCCTTCTTCGGCATGAACCACCTCATCCTCCTCGCCAGCCTGGGGGGCCGGCGCAGCTTCGAGGTGTGGGACCACATCCGCGAGGAGCGGGGCATCGACATCTTCGATGGGCTCTTCCTGCGGCTGCCCTTCTTCGGTTACGGCCCGACGGCCCTGCGCTCCCTGTGGGCCGTCGGCCTGGCGGGCAAGATCGCGCTCCCTTCGCTCAAGCGCCTGGCCGCGAGCGCCCCGGAGTTCATGGACTGGGTCGCCCCGGTGCTCGGCCTCATCAACGTGGGCCTGCGCCACCAGCGGCTGCGGGCCGAGGCGCTCGGGGCGATGAGCGTCGCGCGGCTCCCGGCCAGGCTGCGGAGCGATCCCGCGGCGCAGCAGTGGGTCTCGACCCTGCAGAAGCTCCTGCGCGGCGAGTTCGAGGGCCTGGGCCACCCCTTCGAGCAGGCCGAGCCGGCGCTCCGGAGCCTCGCCGGCCACGTGCTCGAGACCCTGGAGTGCCCGGAGGTCGAGACGCAGTACGATCGCGAGCGGTTCCGCGATGATCCTCTAATCCTCACCCGGCTCGCCAACGCCCCCTTCGATTTCCTGGAGCATCCGCAGGGCTATTACGCCGTCCTGTTCGGCACCGCCGCGCTCGCCCACCTCCCGGCCGAGCACTTCTACTTCCCCGCGAGCGAGGTCCACCGCGCGCCGAGCTTCTCCCCCATGGCCGCCATGGCCCTGGCCGAGTTCGCCCGCCCCGAGGGCCCGGTGCGCGTGGAGCAGAAGATCGGACGCAACCAGTCCTGCCCCTGCGGCAGCGGCAAGAAGCACAAGAAGTGCTGCGGCGCCGCGATCCCCTTCGCCAAGGCGAGCTGAGGGCAGCCTCCTCTCACAGGCGTTTCGTCAGTGCTTCGGCCACGCTGGTGACGTCGGGGGCGGTGAGGAGCGTCTCGTGGTCGCCAGGCACCTGGGTGATCGTCAGGTCGTCCGCGATCCACGTGCCCCAGCCGAGATCGATCCCCGCGTCTTGAGGAGCCGCCTGGGTCCTAGCCCGGAGCAAGAGGGCTGGTCCGAGGTAGGGCCGGGGAAGGTAGCGGTGCAGCGCCTCCTGGTGATTCCGGAACACGGCAAAGTAGCGCTCGGCCTCGTCGAGCCCGAGGTCGCCGATGTCGCCGAGGTCTAGTGATACGTCGTGGCGCCGGGCCAGCTCGAGGATGGCTTCGAGGCGCGCCCGGACGGTGAGCCCTTGCAAGGACGCCGGATCGAGCCCGAGCCGCTGCTCGTCGAGGCCCAGGGTCCGGCCGAACGCGGCCAGGAGATGGAGCTCGTCGGGCATCGGCGCCGGCTCTGCCGGCGGTGCGTGGCTGTCGATGAGGACCAGGAGGGGGACGGCCACGCCGGCCTGCCGTAGCTGCTGCGCCATCTCGAAGGCCACGACGCCACCCAAGGACCAACCACCGAGTACGCAGGCGCCCTCGGACAGGACGCCACGCACCTGCTCTATGTAGTGACGTGCGATCGCCTCGATGGAGGCGGGCAGCATCCCCCCCCCGTCGAGCCCCGGGGCCTGCAGCGCGAAGACGGGTTGCTCCGGGTGGAGGTGGCGGGCGAGCTCGGTGTACCTGTACGCGTTGCCGCCGCCTCCGTGGACCAGGACGAGGGGCCTCGTGCCCGCTCGACCGGGCTTCATGCAGAGGATCGTCCGATGGGGCGTGGCGGCTGGCGGTACGGCTTCCGCCGGGCGGCGCAGGGCCGCGGCCAGCTCTTCGACCGTCGGATGCCGGAAGAGCGTCATCAGGGAGAGCGGCTGCCCCAAAGCCTTTTGAACCCGGGCCGCCAGCCGGGCCGCCAGCAAGGAGTGGCCGCCGAGCTCGAAGAAGTTCTGCTGCACACCGATGGGGCGAACGCCGAGCACCTCCTCCCAGAGGAGAGCGAGCGTGCGTTCGAGGTCGTCGCGCGGCAGGAGCGGCCCGGCCAGCGCTCCCTGCGCGCCGGCCTCGGGGGCTGGCAACGAGCGCCGATCGAGCTTGCCGCTCGGGGTGCGCGGCAGCTCGGCGAGGAACACGAAGGCCGAGGGCACCATGTACTCGGGCAGCCGTTCCTTGAGGGACGCACGCAGCGCCTGCGCCCCGAGTGGCCGGCCCTCGCGCCCCACCACATATCCCACCAGGCGCCGATCCCCCGCTCCCTCCTCGCGCATCACCACCACCGCCTGACGCACGTCTTCATGGGCGGCCAGGGCCGCCTCCACCTCGCCGAGCTCGATCCGGAAGCCACGCAACTTGACCTGATGGTCCCGTCGCCCGACGTAGGCCAGGCGGCCGCCCGGCCGCCAGCGCACCACGTCGCCGGTCCGGTAGAGCCGCGCCCCCGGATCGTGGCTGAACGGATCTGGCACGAAGCGCTCGGCCGTCAGCTCCGGGCGTCCGAGATATCCCCGAGCCAACCCCGCCCCGCCGATGTGCAGCTCTCCCGGCACGCCCACCGGCACCGGCTGCCCGTGCGCATCCAGCACGAACAGCCGCGCGTGGTCCCAGGGCCCGCCGATCACCGGCTCGTCGCCTGGGCCGAGCGGCTCGCTGATGGTGGCGCACACCGTGGTCTCGGTCGGGCCGTACGCATTGAGCAGGCGCAGCCGACCGCCCCAGCGGTCCACCACCCCTTGCGGGCACGCCTCCCCGCCCGAGACGAGCGTCTCGAGCGGCAGCGTCTCGGCCTCCATCTCCGCGATCACCGAAGGGGGCAAGAGCGCGGAGGTCACGCCCTGGCGCCGGATCGTCTCGCCGAGCGGGCCGCCGGGGAGGAGCTCGTCCCGCGGGGCCAGCACCACGCAGGCACCGCTCACGAGCGCCGAGAAGATCTCGAACACCGAGGCGTCGAAGCCGAGCGCCGCGAACTGCAGCACGCGGCGTCCCGGTTCGAGGCCCTGGTGCCGCGCCGCGGTGAGGGCCGTGTTGGTGAGACCGCCGCGGAGGAGCAGGGTTCCTTTGGGCCGGCCCGTGGAGCCCGACGTGTAGATGACATAGGCCAGGTGCTCGGCCGTCGCCGCGTGGCCCGGAGCCGTGGTGCCGTGGCGAGGGATGAGGTGCCAGTCCTGATCGAGCGCCACCTCGGCGGTGTTCTGGATCACGCCGCCGAGGTGGCGCTGGGTGAGCACGAGCCGGACGCCCGCATCCTCCAGCATGAAGGCGAGGCGCTCCTGGGGATAGGTCGGGTCGAGCGGGAGGTACGCGCCGCCCGCCTTGAGCACGCCGAGGAGGCCCACCACCAGCTCGGGCGAACGCTCGACACACACGCCGACCAGCGTCTCCTCGCGGACCCCGAGCGCGCGCAGGTGATGCGCGAGCTGGTTCGAGCGGCGATCGAGCTCGCCGTAGGTCAAGCAGTCGTCACCGAAGACCACGGCTGGGGCCTCGGGTCGGCGCGCCGCCTCCTCAGCGAAGAGCGCCTCGACGCCGCCCCCTGACCACGCGCCCGGCAGGACGACCGGGCGCTGGTTCCAGCGTTCGAGCAGCTGCTCGCGCTCCTCCTCGGTGAGGAGTGGCAGCTCGGCCACGCGCCGCTCCGGATCCTCGACCACCCCCTCCAGCAGCCGCCGGAGGTGCCCCGCCATCCGCTCCATCGTCGCCGCGTCGAAGAGGTCCGTGTTGTACTCCAGCACCCCGCGCAGCCCGCCTGCCCCTCCCTGGGACTCCTGCAGCGTGAGCGTGAGGTCGAACTTCGCGATCCCGCCGTCGATCTCGATGGGCGTGAGCGTGAGCCCGGGCAGGTCGAGCGCGGTGGCGGGCAGGTTCTGCAGCACGAACAGCACCTGGAACACCGGCGCGCGGCCGAGGTCGCGCTCGGGCTGGAGCACCTCCACGAGCTTCTCGAAGGGTACGTCCTGATGGCCGTACGCCCCGAGCGTGACCTCGCGCACGCGCCCGAGGAGGTCGACGAAGCGCGGGTCCCCGCCGAGATCCGTGCGCAGCGCCAGCGTGTTCACGAAGAAACCGATGAGGCCCTCGGTCTCGGGCCTCGTGCGCCCGGCGATGGGCGTGCCGACGATGACGTCGTCCTGCCCGGTGTAGCGATGGAGGAGCGTCTGGAACGCGGCGAGCAGGGTCATGAACAGGGTCACGCCCTCCCTGCGGCTCAGGCCTGCGAGCGCCTCGGACAGCGCCGCCGGCAGCGTGACCCCGAGCTGCGCCCCGCGGTGGGTCTCGACGGCCGGTCGGGGCCGGTCCGTCGGCAGCTCCAGCACCGGCAGTCGTCCCCCGAGCTGCTGCTTCCAATAGTGGAGCTGCTCCTCCAGCGCCTCGCCTTCGAGCCAGGCCCGCTGCCACAGCGCGAAGTCCGCATACTGCACGGGCAGCGGTTCGAGCGGCGGCACCGGCGGCCAGCCCTGCGCCTGTCCTGGCTCTTGTCCTGGCCGGCGACCGAACGCCCGATACAGCGCCGCCAGCTCGCGCACCAGGATCCCCATCGACCAGCCGTCCGAGACGATGTGGTGCACGGTGATGACGAGCACGTGATCGCGCAGGCCCAGGCGGAGGAGGACCACGCGGAGGAGCGGCGCCTCGGCGAGATCGAAGGGCCTGAGCGCCTCCTCGCGGACCCGCTCCAGGGCCCGCGCCTCGCGCACCGCCTCGGGCACGTCCATGAGATCGGCGATCACGAGCGGCAGCGGCAGCGCGGGCCGGATGCGCTGCCCCGGCTGCCCCTCACGCGCGACGAACGAGGTGCGCAGGGCCTCGTGGCGCCGGAGGAGCTCGTCGAAACTCTGGCGCAGGGCGTCCACGTCCAGCTCGCCCACCAGCCGGAGCGCGGCCGGGATGTTGTAGAAGGGGCGCCCCGGCTCGAGCTGGTCGAGGAACCACAGGCGCTGCTGCGCAAAGGACAGCGGCAGCTCCTCGGTGCGTTGCAGCGGCACGAGAGCGGGCCCTCGGAGCGCCGCGCCAGCCTTGCACGCCGCATCGATCTTCTGCCCGAGCCCTGCGAGCGTGGGCGCCTCGAACAGCGCCCGCACCGGCAGCTCCACGCCCATCGCCGCGCGGATCCGGGCGAGGAGCTGGATGGCCAGGAGCGAGTGCCCGCCGCGCTCGAAGAAGTGCTCCTCCACGCCCGGCACCCCGCCGCCGAGGACGTCGGCCCAGAGCACGGCGAGCAGCGCCTCGGTCGGCGTGCGCGGCGCGATCGAGGTCCGCGCCACCGCGGCCGCCTCGGGCGCGGGCAAGGCGCGCCGGTCGAGCTTGCCGCTCGGCGTGAGCGGCAGCTCGTCGAGGAGCACGAAGCTCGCGGGCACCATGTACTCGGGCAGGCGCGCCTTGAGCGCCGCGCGCAGCTCGCCCCCCTCGATCGGCGCGGCCTGGGCCACCACATAGGCCACGAGCCGCTGGTCCCCGGGGCGATCTTCCCGCGCCACCACCGCCGCCTGGCGCACCCCAGGGTGCGCGGCCAGCGCCGCCTCGATCTCTCCGAGCTCGATACGGAAGCCGCGGATCTTCACCTGATGGTCTGCCCGCCCGAGGTACTCGAGCTCGCCGCCTTCGCGCCAGCGCCCGAGATCCCCCGATCGATAGAGGCGCGCCCCCGGCGTCCGCGCGAACGGATCCGGCACGAAGCGCTCGGCCGTGAGCCCCGGCCGATCCAGGTAGCCGCGCGTCACCCCGGCCCCGCCCACGTAGATCTCCCCCGGCACGCCCACCGGCACCAGCTCCTGCGACGGGCCCAGGAGATAGACGGCCCAGTCGGGCAAGGCGCGGCCCACCGGGCTCGCGACGCCCGGCCCCTCCTCACGGCGCAGCACCCGATGGGTCACGTGCACCGTGGTCTCGGTGATGCCGTACATGTTCACGAGCCGCGGCCGCTCGTCGCCATGACGCTCCATCCACGCCCGCACGCTCGCGAGGTCGACGGCCTCGCCGCCGAAGATGACGTAGCGCAGCGCCAGCTGCGCGCCCGCCGGCGCCTCGGCGTCGGCCGCGACCAGCTGGCGGAACGCCGACGGCGTCTGGTTGAGCACCGTCACCTGCTCGCGCACGAGCAGCGCGTGGAAGTCCGCGGGCGATCGGCTCACGTCGAACGGCACCACCACGAGCCGCCCGCCATAGGCCAGCGCCCCCCACAGCTCCCAGACCGAGAAATCGAACGCGTATGAGTGAAAGAGCGTCCACACGTCGGCCGGGCCCAAGCCGAACAGGGCCTCGGCCCCGCCGAGCAGCCGCGACACCTGCCGGTGCTCCACCACCACGCCCTTGGGCCGCCCCGTCGATCCCGACGTGTAGATGACATACGCCGCCTGCTCGGGCCGCGCCGCCGGACCCAAGACCTCCTCTGCCGGCGCCGGCAGGGCCGCGAGCTGGTCGAGATACACCACCTTCGCTGCCGCTCCGGCCAGCGCCTCCTGATGACGGCGCTCGGTGAGCAGCACCGGGGCACGCGCATCATCGAGGATGAACGCGATCCGCTCCGCCGGATACAGCGGGTCGAGCGGCACGTACGCGCCCCCCGCCTTGAGCACCGCCAGGAGGCTCACCACGAGCTCCAGCGAACGGTCGAGGAGCAGCCCCACCCGCACCTCGGGCCCGACGCCGAGCGCGCGGAGATGCCGCGCCAGCTCGTCCGCGCGCCGGTTCAGCGTCCCGTAGGTCAGGGACGCGTCCCCACACACGAGCGCCACGGCCTCGGGCGCCCGCTCTGCCTGCGCCTCGAACAGCGCATGGAGACAGACCTCGGCCAGCGCGTCGCCCCGCGCCGGGTTCCATTCATGGACGAGGGTGTGCCGCTCGGCCTCGGTGAGGAGCGGCAGCTCGGCCAGCGTGTGCTCGGGGTGCGCCACGATCCCCTCGAGCAGGGTGCGGAAGTGCTGCGCCAGCCGCGCCATCGTGGCCGGCGCGAACAGATCGGTGTTGTACTCCAGCGCCCCGAGCAGCCCCTCTCCGGTCTCCTCCAGGGACATCGTGAGATCGAACTTCGCCACCCCACCGTCCACCGCGAGCAGCTGGAGCGTGAGCCCCGGCAGCTCCAGCGTGGTCGCGGGCAGGTTCTGCAGCACGAATAGCACCTGGAACACCGGCGAGCGGCCGAGATCGCGCTCGGGCTGGAGCACCTCCACCAGCTTCTCGAAGGGCACGTCCTGGTGGGCATAGGCCCCGAGCGTCACCTCGCGCACGCGCCCGAGGAGGTCGCGGAACCGGGGCTGGCCACCGAGGTCCGTGCGCAGCGCCAGCGTGTTCACGAAGAAACCGATGAGGCCCTCGGTCTCCGGCCGCGTGCGCCCCGCGATCGGGCTGCCCACGATGACGTCGTCCTGCCCGGTGTAGCGGTGGAGCAGCGTCTGGAACGCCGCGAGCAGCGTCATGAACAGCGTCACGCCCTCCTGGCGGCTCAGGCTGGCGAGCGCCGCGGACAGCGCGGCCGGCAGCGTGAACAGGTGCTGCGCCCCGCGGTGCGTCTGCACCGGCGGCCGGGGCCGGCCTCCCAGATGGGCCGGCAGCTCGAGCACCGGGAGCGCCCCGCCGAGCTGCCGCTTCCAGTAGGCCAGCTGTCGGTCGAGGACATCGCCCGCCAGCCACTCGCGCTGCCAGGCCGCGTAATCGGCGTACTGGATGCTGAGCGCCGGCAGCGGCGCCGGTCGCCCTTCGGCCAGGGCCGGATACAGGGCGCCGAGCTCGCGCACGAGCACGTCCATGGACCAGCCGTCCGAGACGATGTGATGCATCGTGAGGAGCAGCACGTGGTCCTCGGGCCCAAGGCCGAGCAGCGTGGCGCGGAGGAGCGGGCCGTGCTCGAGATCGAACGGCCGCTGCGCCTCCTCCCGGGCCAGCGCGAGCGCCCGCGCCTCCCTCACGTCCTCCGGCAGCGGCGCGAGATCCACTCGGGCGAGCGGCAGATCCAGGCGCGGCGCGATCCGCTGCACCCGACGCCCTTCGGCCTCGCGCGTCTCGAACCGCGTGCGCAGCGCCTCGTGCCGCCGCACCACCTCGCCGAGGCTCCTCTCCAGGGCCTCCACGGACAGCGCGCCGGTGACGCGCACGGCCACGGGGATGTTGTAGAAGGGGCTCCCCGGTGCGAGCCGGTCGAGGAACCAGAGCCGCTGCTGCGCGAACGAGAGCGGCAGCTCGCCGTCGCGCGGGATCGGCGTGATCGTGGCCCGCGCATCGTCTGACAGGGCCCGGGTGTCTCGGGTCTCCGGGGCCCGGCGCCCCCCGGCCGCCTCCTCCACCCGCTCGGCCAGCGCCGCCACCGTGGGCGCCTCGAACAGCACACGCACCGGCAGCTCCACGCCGAAGACCGCGCGGATGCGCGAGATGAGACGCATACCGAGGAGCGAGTGTCCGCCGAGAGAGAAGAAGTCCTCGTCCACCCCCACCGAGTCGACCTGGAGGAGCCCGGCGTACAGCTCCGCGATCTTCTGCTCCCATGAGTTTCGCGGCTGGACGCTCCGGGCCGACGCCGCCCCGGCCTCCGGCGGCGGCAGCGCCTTGCGGTCCACCTTGCCGCTCGGGGTGAGCGCAAAGGACGGCAGGCTCACGATGGCCGAGGGCACCATGGACTCGGGCAGCCGCTCGCGCAGCCACTGGCGCAGGACGTCGCGCAGCGCCCCCACCTCCACCCCTGCCTCACCAGGCCGAGCGACCACGTACGCGACCAGGCGCTTCTCGCCCGGCACGTCCTCGCGGCCGAGCACCACCGCCTGCAGCACCGCGCGGTGCTGCACGAGCGCCGCCTCGATCTCCCCGAGCTCGATGCGCACCCCGCGCACCTTGACCTGGAAGTCCGTGCGCCCGAGGTACTCGATGTTGCCGTCCGTGCCCCACCGCACGAGGTCCCCGGTGCGGTAGAGCCGCGCCCCCGGCACATCTCCGAGCGCATCCGGGATGAACCGCTCCGCCGTCAGGTCCGGCCGCCCCTCGTACCCGCGCCCGAGCTGCGCGCCGCCGATGCACAGCTCGCCCGGCACGCCCACCGGCACGGGCTCGCGGTCCGCGTCGAGGATGCGGATCACCGTGTTGGCCACCGGGCGGCCGATCGGCACCGTGCGCCGCCCGTCGCGCGCCTGGCAGGTGAAGTACGTCACCTGGATCGCCGCCTCGGTCGGGCCGTACAGGTTGTGCAGCTCCGCCCTGGGCAGGCGCTCGAGGCAGCGCTCCTTCAGCTCCACGGGCAGCGCCTCGCCACCCGCCAGAAGACCGCGGAGCCCCGTGCACCGCTCCACCCCCGGCTCCTCCAGGAACACCTGGAGCATCGAGGGCACGAAGTCCGCCAGCGTGACCCCTTGCTCGGCGATGAGGCGCACGAGGTACGCGGGCTCCTGATGCCCGCCGGGTCGCGCCAGCACCAGGCGGGCCCCGGTGATGAGTGAGCAGAAGAGCTCCGAGACCGAGGCATCGAAGCCATACGGCGCCTTCTGCAGGACCACGTCGCCCGGGCCGATGCCGTACTCGTCCCGCAGCCAGAGGAGCTGGTTGCACACGGCGCGGTGGGTGTTCATCGCGCCCTTGGGCCGCCCCGTGGACCCGGACGTGAAGATGACGTAGGCCAGGTGCTCGGCACGGGCGAGCGGCGCGGGCCGCGTCTCCGGCCGATGGGCCACCTCGGCCCCGTCCGCGTCGAGGCGCAGCTGGCGCATCCCCTGCGCGAGCGGTGGCAGGCGCTCCACGAGCCTGTGCTGGAACAGCACGACCTCGGGGCGCGCATCCTCCAGCATCCAGCCGAGGCGCTCCCGCGGATAGTCCGGATCGAGCGGCACATAGGCCCCGCCGGCCTTGAGCACACCGAGGAGCGCCACGACCAGCTCGAGCGAACGCTCGGCGCACACCGCGACCCGGACCTCGGGCCCCACCCCGAGCCCGCGCAGGTGATGGGCGAGCTGGTTCGCGCGGCGGTCGAGCGCCTCATAGGTGAGCGACGCCCCCTCGAACCAGACCGCCACGGCCCCGGGCGAGCGCGCCACCGCGGCCTCGAACAGCGTGTGGATGCAGGCCTCCGCCGGATACGACACGGCCGCGCCCTGCCACGTGCGCAGCACCGCCTCGCGCTCCTCCGTCGTGAGGAGCGGCAGCTCCGAGAGCGGCCGGTCGGGCTCGGCCACCACCGCCTCGGCCAGCGCCGCGAGGTGCCCGGCCAGGCGCGCCACCGTGGCCGGCTCGAAGAGGCTCGTGGCGTACTCGAAGCGGCAGGAGAGCCCGCCCTGCCGCTCGAACACGTCGAGCGACAGATCGAACTTGGCCGTGTCCGCCGGCACCTCCAGCACCCCAAGCTCGAGCGCCTCGTGCCGCGCGCTCGCCTCAGGCGTGTTGACGAGGTTGATCATCACCTGGAAGACCGGCGTCCGGTCGAGGCTGCGCGGCACCTGCAGCACCTCCACCAGGCGCTCGAACGGCACCTCCTGATGGGCATAGGCGCCGAGCGCCTTGCGCCGCACCTCGGCGAGCAGCCGGCGGAAGGAGGGCCGGCCACCGAGCGACGCCCGCAAGGCCAGGGTGTTCACGAAGCACCCGATGAGCCCCGTCACCTCCGGCCGGGTGCGACCGGCCGTCGGCGTGCCCACGGCGAAGTCCTCCTGCCCCGAGTAGCGGCCGAGGAGCGCCTGGTAGAGCGCCAGCAGCACCATGAAGGGCGTGGCGCCCTCGCGCCGGCCGAGCGCGAGCAGCGGCTCGACGATCTTGGGCGGCACGAGGAAGTGATGCGCGCCCCCGGCGTAGGACTGGACCTTGGGCCGCGGCCGGTCGAGCGGCAGCTCCAGCGCCGGCACCCCGGTGAGCTCGCGCTTCCACCAGTCGAGCTGGGCCGCCAGCACCGCCCCCGCCAGCCACTCGCGCTGCCACACCGCGTAGTCCGCGTACTGCACCGGCAGCGGCGGGAGCGGCGACGGCCGGCCCGCGCCGAACGCGGTGTAGAGCGCCACCAGCTCCTGCGCCAGCACGAGCGAGCACCAGGCGTCCGAGATGATGTGGTGGAGCACCAGGCTGAGCACGTGCTCCTCGGGCCCCACGCGGAGGAGCAGCGCGCGCAGCACCGGGCCGCGCTCGAGATCGAAGGGGATCCCGAGGTGCGCCTGACAGCGCCGCAGCACCGCGGCCTCGCGGTCCTCGGCCGTCTCGCCCTGCACGTCCTCCAGGGCGAGGGGCACGCCGCCCGTCTGGCCGGATGCCGGGCCGGATGCCTGGCCGGAGGTCTGGCCCGACGTCTGGCCGGAGGCCAGGCCCGACGGTGGTGGCGGGTGGATGATCTGGACCGGGCCGTCCTCGGTGAGCGTGTAGGTGGTGCGCAGCACCTCGTGGCGGCGCACCAGCTCGTCGAGGGCCGCCTGCAGCGCCGCCACGTCGAGCCGGCCGCGCAGGCGGAAGATGGCCGGGTTGTTGTAGGCCGCGCTCTCGGGTTCGAGCTGCTGCAGGTACCACAGGCGCTGCTGCGCAAAGGAGAGCACGAGCGGCCGGTCGTGCGGCACCCGCGGGATCGCCGTCGGTGCGTCGAGCGCCGCCGCCCCGGGGCCCGATATAGATGAAGGGGCCTTGCGAGGCGCCTCGGTGCGCGGGCGTGCAGGGCGTGCCGGGGCCGGCGGCGCCGCCACCGGCTCCACGCCGCCGTCCGGGCGCAGGCGGGCCCGGCGGCCCGTGCGATAGAGCCTTTCCGCTGCGTCGAGCGGGTGCGCCACCAGTCGCTGGCGCTCCGCCTCCGGCGCCTGCCAGAGCCCCTCGGGCAACCCCGCACCGCCGAGCGCTAGCTCGCCCACGACACCCACCGGTACGGGCCGACCGGCCGCATCGAGCACCCAGGCCTGCAGCCCCGCGGGCAGCGGCTCCTCGGTGCCGGCCTCGCCTCCGGCCCCGAGCGCGCGCGGCAAGAGCCAGCCCTCGCTCGCGGCCCCGGCCAGGAGCACCTCCGCCCCCGTCGCCTGACGCAGGAACGTGCCCAGCTCCGCCGAGCCCTCCTCCAGCACCACCGCCCGCACCGGCCCGAGCGCCTCCCGACGCTCCGACGACGGCGCCGGCGCCGCTGCCGACTCCGCCAGGCTCCGCCCGAGCCGCGCCGGGGCCTGCACAAAGACCGCGCCCTCTCGCCGGGTGAGCTCGAGCAGCGCCCCCACGCCCTCGGCCCCCTCCACCAGCACCACGTCCTCGCGAACCGCGGCGTCCCGCTCGCCGCGCGCCCGCAGCTCGGCCAGGCGCGCGAGCCCCTCCATCATCACGGGCGTCTCCAGGCCGAAGTCGACGAGGCAGGCCACCTCGTCCACGTCCGCGGCCCGCACCTCCTCGAGCCGCCGGAGCCCGCTCTCGATCGTGCCGATGAGCCCGGCCTGATAGGCGTGATACTCGAACGTACGCTCCAGGATGACCGTGATGTCCTCCTCGGACATCTTGTCGATCTCGCCCTGATAGCCCTGGCTCGCGAAGAGCGTGGTGATGATGTCCACCGAGCTCCGGAAATACCGGAGCAGCGGCTGCCGCACCGTGGCCAGCGCCTCCGCCTCGCCCGCGCCGATGAACGTGTGGAGCATGAGCGTGACGTGCCCGCGCCCCGGGTGGCCGCTCCGCCGCCAGGCCTCCCGGTAGAGCTCCACCTTGGCCGTCATCGCCGCGAGGTCGTGGGCCAGGAGGCTCGTCAGCACCCCGGCCCCGAGCTCGCCGGCCAGACGGAAGGTCTCCGGGTGCGAGGGCGCCGTGAGCCACACCGGCAGCTCCCGCTGCACGGGCCTCGGCCGCAGGCTCACCGTCACCGGCACCCCGCCGCCGCCAGGCCGCTCCATCGACTCCCCGCGCCACAGCGCCCGCAGCGTCTGGAGGTGGCGCAGCGCGATCGCGCGGCGGTCCGCGTAGCGCTCCGGCGCGTAGGTGAAGTCGTGCACGTGCCAGCCCGTGGCCATCGAGAGGCCCACGCGTCCGCCCGACAGGTTGTCCACCACCGACCACTGCTCGGCCACGAGGAGCGGGTCATGGAGCGGCAGCACCACGCTCCCCGCGCGCAGGCGCAGGTGGCGCGTGATCGTCGCCAGCGCCGCCGCCACCACCGCCGGCTGCGGGTAGAGCCCGCCGAACGAATGGAAGTGACGCTCGGGCGTCCACACCGCCGTGAAACCGTGCGCGTCGGCGAACTTCGCCCCTTCGAGGAGCTGCTCGTACTTGGGCCCGCGCAGCGCGTCCTCGTCGTTGGCGAAGTACATGAGGCTCAGCTCCACCGGCCGCGTGCGCCGACCGCCCCCCGCCAGGTCGCGCAACCGCCCAGCCACGTCCTCGGGCGGAAACACCACCCGCAGGCCACGCGAGAGCGCCCACAGCGGCTCGAGCTCCAGCCGCTCCGCCATACCCCCGCCCGCCGCCAGCCAGGCCCCTCCTTCGTTATCTCCACCGGCGCTCGAGCCGAGCCGCTCATCGAGGGCCCGACACAGCCGCCCGAGCCCCCCATGCGTGAGCACCCACGCCGGCTGCGCCGTCCCCACTGGCACCAGGCAGGCCAGAGACGTCTCCGGCGGGCTCGGCCGCTCGTGAGCCGCCACCGGGGCCAGCGCCGCGTGGCCCTCCCCCTCCTCGATGACGTCCTCGACATACAGCACGCGCGAGGCCTCGAGCCGCGCCGAGGTCCCCATCCCGCGCCAGGTGACGAGCAGCGGCTGGCCCCCTCTCTCTCGCGCGGGCGCCAGATAGGCCGGGAGCTGCCCCAGATCCGTCGGCCCGAGCGCCACCACCGCCGCCCCGGCCTCGAGCACACCCCACAAGGCCGCTAACTTCTCGGGAGAGGACCGGAGGCACACGGCCACCGGCTCGCCCTTCTCCACGCCGAGCGCCCGCAGGCGCTCCGCCAGCCGCCGCGCCCGCGCCGCGAGTGCCGCCCAGCTCCAGCGCCGCTCGCCCTGCATCACCGCCACGGCCTCCGGGTGCCCGGCCGCGTGCCCGCGCAACCGCTCGAGCATGCCCACACTCGACGGCGCCGGCCGGGGGCGCGGCCAGGCCCTCTGCTCCTCCTCGGTGGCGAGGGGCAGCCGCGACACCCGCTCCTCGGGCCGCGCCAGGCCCGCGGCGAGCAGCGCGTGCAGGTGCTCCACCATGCGCGCCGCGCGCGCCGCGCTGAAGAGCTCGGTCGCGTACTCGAGCGCCCCGCTCACCCGTCCCGGCGCCTCGGCCAGCACGAGCGACAGATCCGCCAGCGTCGTGCCCCACTGCACCGGCGTCCCCGGCACCTCCAGGAGCGTCACCCGCAACCCCGCCAGCTCCGGCGGCGGCCCCGCCGCCACGCCGCCGCTGTGGAGCACGAAGATCGAATCCGTGAGCCGCCCCCGCCCCGTGTCGCGCCCCGGGAGGAGCTGCTCCACCAGATACTCGAACGGCACGTTCGCGTGGTCCTGCGCCCGCAGCACCACGTCGTGCACGCGGCCCAGCAGCTCGCGGAACGTCGGGTCATCACTAAAATCCGTGCGCAGCGCCACCGAGTGGGCCACGTACCCGATGAGGGGCTGGAGCTCGGGCCGGGTGCGGTTCGCGATCGGCGTGCCCACCACGATGTCCGTCTGCCCGCTGTAGCGGTGGAGGAGCGCCTGCCAGGCCGCGAGCAGCAGCGTGTAGGTCGTGTACCCCTCACGCCGGCCAAACGCGGTCAGCGCCTCGGCCAGTCTCGGGGGAAACTCGATGGGCAGGCGCGCCGAGGTGAGCGGGCACACCGCCGGCCGCGCCTGCCCCTGCGGCAGCCTCGGTAGCCCCGGTAGATCGAGCGGCAGGTCGAGCTGACGCGGCAGCCCGGCCAGCTCCTTTCGCCACCACTGCTCCTCGTCGGCGAAGGACCCCTCCAACACCGAGCGCCGCTGCCAGGCCCCGAAGTCCGCGTACTGCAGCCGGAGCGGCGCGAGCGGCGACGGCTTGCCCTGGCGGAAGGCGCCGTAGAGCTGCCCGAGCTCGTGGATGAAGAGGCCGGCCGAGAGCGTGTCGCAGACCACGTGGTGCACGTTGCAGAGGAGGACGTGCAGCGCCTCGCCGAGGACGAGCAGCGTCGTGCGCAGCACCGGGCCGCGCACGAGGTCGAAGGGCCGCGCCGCGTCCTCGCGCGCCAGCCTGAGCGCCTCGGCCTCGCGCGCCTCGGCCGTCCCGGCGAGCGCGACGCGCACGAGCGGTACCTCGACCGTATCGTGGAACCGCTGCACCGGGCGGCCCTCGACCACGTCGTAGGTGGTGCGCAGCGCCTCGTGCCGGCGGACGATCTCCTGGAGGCTGCGCTCCAGCGTGGCGACGTCGAGGGGGCCTTCGAGGCGCAGGACAAAAGGGATGTTGTAGGCGGAGAGTCCGGGGAGGAACTGCTCGAGGCGCCAGACGCGCTCCTGCACGTAGGAGAGCGCGAGCTCGCCCGTGCGGTCGAGCGGGGCGAGCGCGAGCGCGCGTGTCTTGGATGAAAGGGATGGGGCGGATGAGGCGGACGCCGGGTGGGTCTCGGCGAGCAGGGCCGCGATGCGCGCGGCCGTGCCGGCCACCGTGGGCGCCTCGAAGAGGTCGGCGAGCGGCAGCTGGACGCCGAATGTGTCCCGCAGCTGGTTGAGGAGCTGCGCGGCGGTGAGGGAGTTGCCTCCGAGCTCGAGGAAGTTGTCGTCGCGTCCCACGTGCGCGAGGCCGAGGCGCTCACGCCACAGCGCGGCGACCTGCTCCTCGATGGGGCCGCGGGGCGCGGACTCGGATAGAGGGAGATCCGGTTCCGGTTCGGGCGCGAACGCGGCGGCGGGGGCCGGCTGCGCCGTGGGGGCGGCAGGAGAGAGCCAGGCGGAGACGGGTGTCGGCGCCGGCTCGCGCTCACGCTCACGGTCACGCTCACGCTCACGCTCACGGGGGGCTTCGACCCAGCAGCGCTTCTCCTGGAAGGGGTAGGTGGGGAGCGGCACCCGCCGCCGCTGTTCGCCGGCATAGAAGGCGCGCCAGTCCACCGCGAGGCCCTGCGCCCACAGCTCGCCCAGCGAGCCGAGCAGGGTGGCGTGCTCGGAGGTCCTGCTCCCCGCCCGGACGAGCGAGGGCACCACCTGCACCTGCTCGCGCGCCTCACCCAGGCACGCACGAGCCAGCCCCGTCAGATCCTGCCCCGGGCCTACTTCGACGAGCAGGCTGCAGCCCTCCTGGAGGAGCGCGTCCACCCCCTCGGCGAACCGCACCGGCTGGCGCATCTGATCCGCCCAGTAGCGCGGATCGGTCACCGCCTCGGGGCGCGCCCACGTGCCGGTCAGGCTCGACACGTAGCGCAGCGCGGGCAGCGAGCGCTCGAGCGAGGCCACCACCTGCACGAGCTCGGGCATGAGCGGCTCCACCGCCGCCGAGTGGAACGCGTGCGGCGCCGGCAGCCGCAGCGCCGCCACCTCCCGGCGCTCGAGCTCCTCCTGCAGCCGCTCCACCTCCGCGACCGGCCCCGAGATCACCGAGCGCCCCGGCGCGTTCACCGCCGCCAGCGACAGCGCCCCGGGCCAGGAAGACAAGAGCGCGCGCACCTCCGCCTCGGACAGCCCCACGGCCAGCATCGCCCCCGGCGGCAAGCGGCTCATCATCCGCCCGCGCGCCACCGCCAGCCGCAGCCCGTCCTCGACCGAGAGCACCCCCGCCAGGCAGGCCGCCACGTACTCGCCATAACTATGTCCGAGGAGTGCATGCGGCCGCACGCCCCAGTCCATCCACAGCCGGGCCAGCGCCCACTCCGTCATGAACAGGGCCGGCAGTGCCACCCGCGTATCGAGGAGCCGGCGCGACGCCAGCTCGCCCGCCTCCGGCCGCAAGAGCCCCCGCACCTCCTCCCGCAGGGACGCCTCCAGGCGCCCCAGGCACTCGTCGATGGCCTCGCGGAAGACCGGCTCCGCCTCATACAGCTCGCGCCCCATCCCCACCTGCTGGGCCCCCTGCCCGGGGAGCAGGAAGGCCACCCGCCGCTGCCGCCCCGCCGCCAGATCCCTCACAACGCCGCTCACACGCAGCGATCCGCTCAGGCCGTCCGGCCTTCGCTCACCGCGGGCTTCGCCCGCATCTTGTCCCATCGATACGTGGGAGCGGCTGTCCACCTCCACGGCCCTCGCCGCCTGGCGCAGCCGCTCGACCAGCTCCGCCCCATCGCGCGCCACCACCGGCCGCCGCAGCTCGAAGCCCCTGCGCCCGAGCGCCCGCGTGAACGCCACGTCCGCGAGCGGCACCTCCGGATGCGCCTCCACGTACGCCGCCAGCTCCCGCGACATCGTCTCCAGCGCCGCCGCCGTGCGCGCCGAGAGGAGCACGAGCTGCCGGGCCCGCGCGCTCGGCCCACTCCCGAGCTCAGGCGCCTCCTCCAGCACTGCGTGGGCGTTGGTCCCGCCGATCCCGAACGAGCTCACCGCCGCCCGCCTCCCCCGGTCCCATCCCCTCTCCCTCGGCCACGGCAGCAGCCGAGTGTTGACGAAGAAGGGCCCCCCGTCGAAGTCGATCTGCGGGTTCGCCCGCTCGAAGTGCAGGCTCGGCGGTATCTCCTCGTGCTCGAGCGCGAGCACCGTCTTGATGAGCCCGGCCAGCCCCGCCACCGTATCGAGGTGACCGATGTTGGTCTTCACCGACCCCATCGGGATCGTGCCGCGCCGCTCCGGCCCGAGCCCGTAGGCGCGCATGAGCGCCGCCACCTCGATCGGATCGCCGAGCGGCGTCCCCGTCCCGTGCGCCTCCACGTACCCGATATCCGCCGGCTCGAGGTTCGCGTAGGCCAGCGCCTGCTCGATGACCGCCGCCTGCCCCTGCACGCTCGGCGCCGTGTACCCCGACTTCAGGTACCCATCATTGTTGATCGCCGACCCCTTGATGACGGCCCGGATCGGGTCCCCATCGCGCACCGCGTCCGCCAGCCGCCGCAGCACCACCACCGCCACGCCGTTGCCGCCCACCGTCCCCTGCGCCCGCGCGTCGAACGCCCGGCAGTGCCCGTCGGGCGAGAAGATCATCCCCTCCTGGTAGACGTAGCCCGTGCGCTGCGGCACCACGATGCGCGTGGCCCCGGCCAGCGCCACGTCGGACTGCTCGAGGAGCAGGCTCTGGCAGGCCATGTGGACCGCCACCAACCCCGTCGAGCACGCCGTGTACACGAGGAGGCTCTCGCCCGTGAGCCCGAGCTTGTAGGAGACCCTCGTGGCCAGCGCCTCGTGCGTCGCCGTGGCGCTCACCTCGAAGTGGAGCGCCGGGTCGAGCGGCAGACTCCGACGCACCGCCTGCGCATAGCCCGAGTCCGTGGCCCCCGCGTACAGGGAGATGCGCCCCTCGAAGCGCTCCGGGTCGCAGCCCGCGTCCTCGAGCGCTGTGACCACGCACTGGAGGAACCGCCGCTGCTGCGGATCCATCCATTGCGCCTCGCGCAGGGGCAGGCCGAAGAACTCGTGATCGAACCGGTCGACATCGGCCAGCACCCCTCCCGCGGGCACGAACCGGGGGTGCTGCGCGAGCGCCATCCCCTCCGGCAGACCGGGCAGAGGTTCAACCTCCTCGGGCGAGAAACGAGCGATGGATTCCTGCCCCTGTCGCAGGTGGCGCCAGAACTCCGCCACCGAGCGGGCCCCCGGGAACTCGCCGGCCAGGCCGATGATCGCGATGTCACCGGGGCCGACCTCCATCGCCTCGTTCTCAGCCATGCGCGCCGCTCCCTTTCGCTGTCAGCGTCAGCGGTTAGCGGTACACGGCCCGAAACGACCCTGTCCAGGGCGAAACCACGCCGCGGGGTGTCGTGGTGACGGCATGAAAGTACCCAACTTGCCTCCCACCCGCACGCGCGAAGACCATCGCGTCGTCATGTGTCATCATGCGGCGCCCAAGTGTCACCTTGCGGTCTCCAGGCACCACCTCGCACGCAAATGGTGACACCTCGCACACCGCAAGTGACACCTTGCGGTCACCAGGCGCCACCTCGCACGCAAATGGTGACACCTCGCACGGGAATGGTGACACCTCGCACGCAAATGGTGACACCTCGCACGCAAATGGTGACACCTCGCACGCAAATGGTGACACCTCGCACGCAAATGGTGACACCTCGCACGCAA
>DATAGU010000086.1:0-17190 GCA_036263495.1 Polyangia bacterium
CAGAGCGATACTTGCCAGGCCGGCGCCTGCAACGGCAGCAACCCCGTCACCTGCAACGCCCTCGACCAGTGCCATGTCGCGGGCACCTGCAACCCCGCCACCGGCCAGTGCTCCAACCCCAACGCTCAGGACGGAACCTCCTGCAACGACGGCAACGCCTGCACCCAGAGCGATACTTGCCAGGCCGGCGCCTGCAACGGCAGCAACCCCGTCACCTGCAACGCCCTCGACCAGTGCCATGTCGCGGGCACTTGCGATCCTTCGACCGGCGCTTGCTCCAACCCCAACGCCCAGGACGGGACCTCCTGCAACGACGGCAACGCCTGCACGCAGACCGACACCTGCCAGGCCGGCGCCTGCTCTGGCGCCAACCCCGTCACCTGCGCCGCCCTCGACCAGTGCCACGTCGCAGGCACCTGCGATCCTTCGACCGGCGCTTGCTCCAACCCCAACGCCGGCGATGGCACGCCGTGCGACGACAGCACGGTATGCAACGGCGCCGAGACCTGCCAGGCCGGCACCTGCTCCGCTGGGACGGCGCTCGGCTGCGATGACAACAACCCATGCACCGCCGACAGCTGCGATCCGGTGGCCGGCTGCCAGCACACCGCGGTCGCCGATGGCACCTCGTGCGCCGACGCCACGGTATGCAACGGCGCCGAGACCTGCCAGGCCGGCACCTGCTCCACGGGCACACCGCTCAACTGCGACGATGGCGATGCGTGCACCACCGACAGCTGCGATCCAGTCGCCGGCTGCCAGCGCACCAACGTGTGTGACGGTGGCACCAGCACCGGCGGTGACGGCGGCACGGTCGGCAGTGACGGCGGCACCACCGGCGGTGACGGCGGCACCACCGGCGGTGACGGCGGCACCACCGGCAGTGACGGCGGCACCACCGGCAACGACGGCGGCACGGTCGGCACGGACGGCGGCACCACGGGCAATGACGGCGGCACCAGCGGCAACGACGGCGGCACAGGTGGTGGCGGACGCGGCTGCAGCTGCGAGGTCGGTGGTCGCTCGCGTGCCTCGGATGCTCCGGCATCGCTGGCGCTCGCCGCGCTCATCGGCCTCTTTGGCCTGAGCCGGTACCGACGCGCTCGCCGCCGGTAGTCTGCCCCCGGCCCCTCCCCCTCTCCTCCCCTTCCCCCTCCCTTTTCCTCTCCTCCCCTCTTGGCCACAAGCACCGTGGCTCTACCTGCCTTCTGGCGATGGGACGTTCCATGGACCGGTTCCATGGAACGTCCCATGGAACCGCCCCACGGACGGCCCTGTTCCACCCGGGTCATAAAAGGCCGCTGGCGCCCGAAAGTTCCACGAATTGGCCCCCTCGAGCGGTCTCCGGGAGCCTTCCCTGACCCCCCAGGGGGCTCCGGGCCAGGTGGAACGGCGGCTGCAGGTGTCTCTGGGCAACACTCTCCCAGCGCTCGTCTCCCGGCGCTTGGCTCTCCGCTCCTCCGGCCTCCCGGCGCCGGGGGTCGGGCGCTGGGAGAGGGCTTCCTACCATGACGATCGAGAGGAACCCCTTGACCTCGCCTCGCTGGTACCTCGGCACGGACCTCGGCGAGCGCCTCGGCGCCCTGCGCCGGAGCGGCACACCCCGCCTGGCGCCGGGTCCCCTGATCGACGTGGAGCTCGCCCGAAAGCGTCACGAGCGCTGGCAGAAGCAAGCCCCTTTCGCCGAGGGTAACCTCTGGCAGCGCCGACTCCAGGTGGCCGGCATCACGGAAGGCGAGCTCCTCGTGCTCCTCGGGGAACAGCCCACGGCCCTGCAGGCGCGGATGGAGGTCCCGATCTGGCTCGGAGAGATCGAGCGGGCGTATCGCGCGCCCTTCGCCGACCCCTTCCCCTGGCCCTCGCCTGGGACCGCCGGGCCTCCGGCCGGATCCCTGGATCGCTTCCCGTTCCTCGCCCTGGTCGAGCCCCTGGTCCGCGCGGCCCACGCCCGGCTGCTCAGCGCCATCCGGGAGCTCCTCGGCCGCGTGCCCGATGCCCCCTTCGACGCGGCCACCGCCGCCCGGGCACTCCTCGGCGGCTTGCCCTCCACCCTGCACGCCCTCATCGCCCGGGCCCTGGTCGTCGAGCTCCATGCCGCCAGGCTGGAGGAACGGCTCGGCGGCGACACCTCCGAGGCCCGCTTCCAGGAGTTCGTCCACAGCCTGCGCCGCCGCGAGGTGGCCCTCGACATCCTCGAACGCTATCCCGTCCTCGCCCAGCAGCTCGTCTTGCGCCTCGAGCAATGGGAGGCCACCGGGCTCGATCTCCTCGGCCACCTGGCCGAAGATGCGCCGGCGCTGCGCCGCCGCTTCGTCGTCGGTCGCGAGCAGCCGCTCGGCGCCCTGGTCGAGGCCGAGGGCGGCGCCTCCGACCCCCACCGCGGCGGACGCACGGTCTTCCTCCTGCGGTTCGACTCGGGCCTGCGCCTGGTCTACAAGCCCAAGTCCCTCGGCGTGGAGTCGGCCTTCCAGAAGCTGCTCGCCTGGATCAATGATCGTGGCTTCGAGCCGCAATTCCGGACGCTGGCCGTGCTCGATGCCGGGGATCACGGGTGGATGGAGTTCGTGGACCATGAGCCCTGCGACTCGCCCGAGGGCCTCAGGCGTTTCTACCTCCGCCAGGGCGCCTACGTGGCCCTGCTCTACGTGCTCGACGCCACCGACTTCCACCACGAGAACCTGATCGCGCACGGGGAGCATCCGGTCCTGGTGGACCTCGAGACCCTGTTCCACCCCCTGGTCACGCTCCCCGAGCTGCGAGACATCGCCGAACAGCCGGGCGCGCAGCTCGCCGAATCGGTGCTCCGGAGCGGGCTCCTGCCGCAGCGCACCTTCGGCACCCGCGAGCGCCCCGGGATCGACGTGAGCGGCCTCGGCTCCCGCCCGGGACAGATGACGCCCCAGGCGTATCTCTCGTCCACCGACCGCGGCACGGATCAGATGCGCTTCGAACGCCACCCCATCGAGACCGCGGCGCGCAAGCACCGCCCGCACCTCCAGGGCCCGGCCGATCTGCTCGATTACGCCGCCGAGGTGAGCGAAGGGTTCTCCCGCCTGTATCGCCTCCTCCTCACCCACCGCCGGGACCTCCTGGCCCCGACGGGGCCGCTCGCCGCGTTCACCGAGGTCGAGGTGCGGGTCCTCTTCCGCCACACCGCGCATTACGGCACGCTGCTCCACGAGAGCTATCACCCGCACCTCCTGGGCAACGCGCTCGAGCGGCAGCGCTTCTTCGATGCCCTCTGGGGCGGGGTGAAGGAGCGCCCGTTCCTCACCGCCCTCGTGCCCTTCGAGCTCGAGGACCTCGGCCAAGGCGACATTCCGAGGTTCACGACCCGCGCCGGCTCACGCCACCTGTGGACCAGCACCGGCGCGCGGCTCGCCAACTTCTTCGAGGACAGCGGGCTCAAGCGAGTGCAGCGCCGCGTCGCGCGCCTCGGGCCCGAAGACCACGAGCGCCAGCAGTGGGTGCTGCGCCGCTCGCTCGACGTCCTTGCCCTGACGGACGCGCCGGCCGAGCGACCTTCGTATCGCTTTCGTGAGGCCCGGGCGCCGGCCGAGCGGACCGAGCTCCTCCAGGCCGCGCAGGACATCGGTGAGCGGCTCGTCGAGCTGGTCTTTTCCGGCCCGGTGGATGCGCGCTGGCTCATGGTCGACCACGCCGACCCTCAAGGCTGGCGCCTGACCCCGGTCGGCCCGGATCTCTACCAGGGGCTCCCGGGGATCGCCCTGTTCCTCGGTCAGCTCGGCGCGCTCACCGGCCAGGAGGTCTATACCCGCACGGCCCGGCTGGCGCTGGCCGGCCTCGATCATCAGCTCGCTCGGGCGCCATTGCACGTGCAGGGCCTCGGCCTCCTCGACGGCTGGGGCGGCATCATCTACAGCCTGGTGCACCTCGGGGTGCTGTGGATCGACGACGTGCTCCTCGATCGCGCCGAGGGCTGGGTCCAGGACCTCCTGCCGCTCGTGGAGCAGGACGAGTTCCTCGACCTCGGCGCGGGCGCGGCAGGCTGCCTGCTCGCGCTGCTCCTGCTCGCGCCTCATCGCCCATCGGAGCGGCTATGGCAGACGGCGCGGGCCTGCGGCGAGCGGCTGCTCGCGCGGGCCGAGCGTCAGGCGCTGGGCCTGGGCTGGGTGGTGCCGCTCGGGGGGCCCCGGCCGCTCTGCGGCATGGCGCATGGCGCGGCGGGCATCGCGCTGGCGCTCCTCCGCCTCCACGCCGCGACCGGGGATGAGCGCTTCCATCGCCTGGCCCGCGAGGGGATCGAGTACGAGCGTGGGCTGTACGCACCATCGGAGCGGAACTGGCCGGATCTGCGCACGGGCGCGTCCCAGCGAGCCGACCTGCATGAGGCGGGGTCACAATTCATGTGCGCCTGGTGCCACGGCGCGCCCGGGATCGGCCTCGCGCGCCTGGCCGGCCTGCCACATCTCGACGACCCGCGTGTGCGCGAGGAGCTCGCGGTGGCCATCGAGACCACGATGGCGAGCGGCCTGGGCAAAAACCACGGCCTGTGCCACGGCGACCTCGGCAACCTCGACTTCCTCCTCGAAGCCGGACGCACGCTGGGAGACGAGGCGCTCGTGTCGCGGGTGTATCGGATGGCGAGGGGGCTGCTCGAGAGCATGACCGAGCGCGGCTACCTCTACGGCATGCCCGGGAACCTCGAGACACCGGGCCTGTTCGTCGGGCTCGCGGGCGTGGGTCACGGCCTCCTGCGCCTGGCGGCCCCCGAGCGCGTGCCGTGCCTCCTCGCCGCCGCCCCCCCAATCGTTGTTGAGGTCCCACTTAGCCCATCAGCCGGCTCGGTCATCCATCGAGCCAAGGAGACCGCCCCATGAGCCACGCCACCACGGCCCGAATCATCCGCGCATGGCGCGACCCCGACGATTACAACAGTCTCTCGGAGGAGGAGCGCACGGCGCTGCCGCGGAGCCCTGCCCTGGGCGTGCTCGACCCGGCCGAGCTCCCCGGCGATGGCGGCGGTGCCGCCGCGGCGGCCGCTCCGACCACGGGATATTGCACGCTGTGCGAGAACCTCTTCTGCATCTCCTGATCGGGCTCCCCCACCGCTCGCTCCGCCCACTCCGGGAAACAGGAATTTGATAGGCTGGCCTCGCTCCTCAAACACCGAAAAGGAGGCCCCCGATGTCCACTCGCATAAAACCCCTCAAGCCGGGCGAGAGCCCCGATCCCACGGTCAACGAGCTCCTGCAGCAAGGACGCGATAGCTGGTGGGGAGACCCTGCCATGTTCGGCGTCATCGGCCGCAACCCGGCCCTGCTCAAGGCCATCTTGCCCGTGTTCGGCGCCTTCTTCGGCGCCGGCAAGATCGAGCCCCACATCCACGAGCTCATGCGCATCAAGACAGGGCAGATCAACGACTGCGCGTATTGAATGGCCGTTCGTACCACCGCCGTGCGCGGTGCTGTCGGTCCCAAGGAAGCGGAGTGTGCCAAGCATCAACCCAAGCCGAGCGCGGTCCTGAGCGAGAGGGAGGCCTGGGCCGTCTCGCTGGCCGAGCGCATCGCGCTCGATCCCCACACGGTGACCGACGAGTTCTTCGCCGACCTCAAGAAGGTGTTCACCGAGGACGAGATCGTCGAGATGGTCTTCGCCTGCGGCATCTTCAACTGGGGCAACAAGTTCAACATCACCATGCACATGGACGCCGACGAGGCGAGCGAGTACGAGAAGAACATGCCCTACCGGCAGGAGCAGGTCGCATGAGCCAGATCCAGGAGCTCGACGGGACGGCCCTGCGCGAGGTGCTCGGCCAGGAGGCCCGCGGGGTGGTGGTGGACTTCTGGTCGCCCTGGTGCGCGCCGTGTCGGACGCTGCGCCCGCACCTGGCCCGGCTCGCCGGGGAGCGCGAGGGCGAGTGGCGCTTCGTCGCGGTCAACACGGCCTCGCAACCAGCGGCCGCGGAGGACTTCGGCGTGAAGGCGCTGCCCACGATCGCGTTCTTCCGCGGTGGCCAGGAGCTGTTCCGGTTCGCGGGCGCGGCGGCCCTCTCCGCCATCGTCGAGAAGCTCGACGAGCTCGGCCGACCGTAGCCTCCTCCCTTCAGGCCTTCAGGAGGACCCCACCGAGAGAGAAGCCAGGCCCGATCGACGGGCCGGCTGGTCTTGGCCCGTCACAGTTGCTAGAGTCCTCGCAACCTACTCCTCGGCCCCTCATGAAACGTCTGACCCATCTCCAGCAGCTCGAGGCAGAGAGCATCCACATCCTCCGCGAGGTCGCGGCCGAGTTCGAACGGCCGGTGATGCTCTACTCCATAGGCAAGGACTCGTCGGTGATGTTGCACCTGGCCATGAAGGCCTTCCATCCTGGCAAGCCCCCCTTCCCGCTCATGCACATCGACACCACCTGGAAGTTCCGCGAGATGATCGAGTTCCGGGACCACGAGACGCGCCGCCTCGGCCTCGACCTCATCGTCTATACGAACCAGGAAGGGCTCCGCGCGGGCATCAACCCCTTCGATCACGGCAGCCGCAAGCATACCGACGTGATGAAGACCGAGGCGCTCAAGCAGGCCCTCGACAAGTACCGCTTCGACGCCGCCTTCGGTGGCGCGCGACGCGACGAGGAGGCCTCGCGCGCCAAGGAGCGCATCTACTCCTTCCGCGATCGCCACCACCGCTGGGACCCGAAGAACCAGCGGCCCGAGCTGTGGAACCTCTACAACGGCCGCATCAACAAGGGCGAGAGCATCCGCGTGTTCCCGCTGTCGAACTGGACCGAGCTCGACGTGTGGCACTACATCCACGTCGAGAACATCCCGGTGGTGCCGCTCTACTTCGCCAAGGAGCGGCCGGTGGTGGAGCGCGACGGGGTGCTCATCATGGTGGACGACAACCGCATGCGCCTCCATCCCGGAGAGCAGCCGCGCATGGAGATGGTGCGCTTCCGGACGCTCGGCTGCTACCCCCTGACCGGGGCGATGCAGTCCACGGCGCGCACGGTGCCGGAGATCCTGCAGGAGATGTTGCTCGCTCACACGTCGGAGCGGGTGGGTCGCGTCATCGATCATGACGGTGCGGGCTCGATGGAGCAGAAGAAGCGGGAGGGATACTTTTAGATATGGTCGCGCTCGCCGAGCTCATCCGTTCCGACATCCATGCGTATCTCCAGGCGCGCGAGCGGCAGGATCTCCTGCGCTTCATCACCTGCGGCAGCGTCGACGATGGCAAGAGCACGCTCATCGGGCGGCTACTCTATGACTCGGGCAATGTCTTCCAGGACCACCTCGAGGCGTTGCGCAAGACCTCGGTGCCGCTCGCGCAGAGCCAGGAAGCCGGGGCCGTCCAGGGGGGCCAGGCCCAGGGGATGGCCGCGGGCGGCGAGATCGATCTCGCCTTCCTCGTCGATGGGCTCCAGTCCGAGCGCGAGCAGGGCATCACCATCGACGTGGCCCACCGCTACTTCGCCACGGCGCGGCGCAAGTTCATCATCGCCGACTGCCCGGGGCACGTGCAGTACACGCGCAACATGGCCACGGGCGCCTCGACCGCCAATCTGGCCATCATCCTCATCGACGCGCGCAAGGGCGTCCTGTCGCAGACGCGGCGCCACTCGTTCATCGTCTCGCTGGTCGGCATCCGCCACGCGGTCATCGCGGTCAACAAGATGGACCTCGTGGACCACGACCAGGAGGTGTTCGAACGCATCGCCGCCGACTACCGCACCTTCGCCGCGGGGCTCGGCTTCACCGACCTCACGCTGGTGCCAGTGTCGGCCAAGCACGGCGACAACGTGGTGCGCCGGAGCGCGCACATGCCCTGGTACCAGGGGCCGTCCATCCTGGAGCTCCTCGAGACGGTCGAGGTGACGGACGACGTGCAGCTCCAGGCGCTGCGCTTCCCGGTGCAGTACGTGAACCGGCCTCACCTCGACTTTCGCGGCTTTGCCGGCACCATCGTCACCGGCCAGGTGCGGCGGGGCGACCCGGTGATGGTGCTGCCCTCGAAGAGGACGAGCCGGGTGAAGTCGATCGTGACCGCGGCCGGGGAGCTCGCGGAGGCGAGCGCGCCCGAGCCGGTGACGCTCACGCTGGAGGACGAGATCGACATCTCGCGCGGGGACATGCTCGTGCACCCCGCGGAGCCGGCGGGCCTCGGGACCTTGATGGACGCGCGCATCCTCTGGATGGGGGAGATGCCGCTCGTGCCCGGGAAGCCGTATGTCTTCCGCACCGGCACCAAGTACGTGCGCGGCACCGTGGTGCGCATCGACTACCAGATCGACGTGAACACGCAGGAGCAGCACCCCGCGGAGATGCTGCCCATGAACCACATCGGGCAGTGCCGCCTGCACCTCAACGAGCCCGTGGCCTTTGATCCGTACGAGCTCTCGCCCAAGACCGGGAGCTTCATCCTGATCGACGCGATCACCAACGGGACGGTGGGCGCGGGCATGATCATCCGCGGGGTCGAGGTCGACGCCCCTGAGTTCGTCGCCGAGATCGACACCGGCCCGGTCACGAACGTCGTGTGGCACACGCACAAGGTGAGCAAGGCCGAGCGCGCGGGTCTCAAGGGCCAGCGGCCGTGCATCGTGTGGCTGACGGGCCTCTCGGGCTCGGGCAAGTCCACGCTCGCCAACGCCCTCGAGCAGGCGCTGTGGATGCGCGGCCATCACACCTATCTCCTCGACGGCGACAACGTCCGGCACGGGCTGAACAAGGACCTCGACTTCTCGGACGCGGGCCGGGTCGAGAACATCCGCCGCATCGGCGAGGTGGCCAAGCTCATGGTGGACGCCGGGCTCATCGTGATCACGGCGTTCATCTCGCCCTTCAAGAGCGAACGGGCGCTCGTACGGAGCATCGTCAACGACGACGAGTTCCTGGAGGTCTATGTGGATGCGCCGCTCGAGGTGTGCGAGGCGCGCGACCCGAAGGGTCTGTTCCGCCGTGCGCGGGCGGGGGAGATCCGGCAGTTCACGGGGATCGATTCGCCGTACGAGCCGCCCGATGCCCCGGAGCTGCGGATCCAGACCGGCGGGGAGAGCGTCGAAGAGAGCCTGCGATCCCTCCTCGCCCTCCTCGGGGCCCGCGGCATCCTGCGCGGCGAGAAATAGCGGGCGCGCCCCCCCTCTACTCTTTACTTCCCCGCCCCAGCCTGCGGTTTGAGCGGCTGGACCTGGATGTCCTCCAGCGTGACCGTCGAGATCTTGTGCATCTTCGACTTCACGTACTCGGGCGTGATGAGGCTCACGCGCAGGCTCCCCGGGCCCGCCGGTCCATCGATGCCCAGGTTCTCCGAGTCGGCGAACAGGATCCCTCCCACGCGCCGCTCATTGAAATTCTTGCGCAGCCGCAGGCCGCCCTGCGCCGTCCCCGTGCCGAAGCTGTAGGCGAACTGCACGAGGTGCCCGGTGTCGGGCTCGAACCAGTAGAGGTACTCGTCCGAGGCGTCGGTGCTGGTGCCGGCGTCGAAGGTCACCTTGACCTTGCGCAGCTTGCGCCCTTCCCACTCCTCGAGGCCCAGGTCCTCCTTCCAGACGCTCCGATCGTTGAGCCGGAAGGGGAGGAAGGGGAAGTAGACACGGCCCTGCACGAAGTCGCGCGCCCGCTGCTCGCCCGCGGCGTCGAGGGGGACCTGCCCGGCTCCTTCCCAGCGCTCGACCGTGTCGTTGGTGGCGCGGGTCTTCCGCTCGCGTCCGTCCGGGAGCGTATCCACCACCACGTGCTCGAACTTCTCGCCGTCCATCCGCGCAGTGACGCGGAAGGCGCCGGAGCGCGAGCGGATGGTCAGACGGGTCTCGCTCGCGCGGTAGAGGTCGCCGCCGTGATAGGCGATGGCGCGGTCGACGATGGGCAAGCGCCGCACCTTCTCGGCGGCCGCGGGCCGGGAGAATGCAGCGAGGACGAGCACGGCAGCCAGGGAACAAGACCATCTCTTCATGAGCCATCCTCTTCTTGGGTGAGTTCCGGGGGGATTCTAGCCGTTGCTCTCTAGAATCGGCAGGCTCATACCAAGGTCCCGCGCGAGCGCCCGGGTGTGGGCGTTGTCTCTCACGCGCTCGCGGAAATGCTCACGCAGCGTGGGGTCTTCGATCTGGTCGGCGCGCCGCTGGAGCTCGCGGCAGGCCTTGGTCAGCACCCGGTGGGCCTCCGCCAGCTCGCCGGCCGCATGCAGCGCCTGGGCTGCGTAAAGGCGCAGCTTGCCGTCGAACCAGCAGCGCCCTCCCAGGCCGTCGAGGAACGTGAGCCCCTCTTCCGCCGCCATCCGGGCCTCGGCGACGCGTCCCTGCTCGCGCAGGATCCGGCAAAGGAGACCGAGGGCCAGCACCCGGCCCGACGAGGATACGAATGCCTCGAGGGCCCGGCGCGCTTCCGCCTCCGCTTCGCCGAGCCCCCGCTGCTCGACGAGCATCACGGCCCGGGCCGAATGCGCCAGGCCGCTCCAGAAGCTCACCGCCGGCACGAGCGCGATCACCGACTCGGCCATGGCCCGCGCCAGCTCCTGATCCTCGCACGAGCCGCCATCGGCGAGCGCGATCGCCCCCTGGGCCTGGATCGAGACCATCAGCATGTACTCCTGGATGCTCCCGAGCCTCGCGGTGGAGCGCTGGAGGTCCGCTCGGGCCTGCTCCCCACCGCCCATCAGGCCCCAGATGAAGGCCAGTTGCCCTTCCTGCGCCCAGAAGAACCGACGATCCTCGGCCCGCTCGAGCGCCTCCATCGCGGCCCGCCCTTCCACCCAGGCCGGCCAGGGATCGCCTTCGACAAAGAGCCGGTAACACGATCCACCGAGGTGATACAGCCCGAGGGCGCGGGCATCGCTCGGCCCCAGACCCCGCGCCACCTTCTCGAGGCGCGCGAGCGACACCGCCGCGGCCTCATGCAGCCCGGCCAGGCCGCAACTGAAGACCCCTCCCACCGACTGACACTCGATGAAGGCGCTCTCCGCCCCGGGCAGCGGCTCCACCGCCTCGAAGCGCCGAAGCTCGGCCAGGAGCTGCTCGCGCTGGCCCATGACACCGAGGACCCCGAGGATGATGGTCCCCGTCCGGTACCAGGGCGCCGTGCCGGGAGGCAGGAGCTCGAGCGCCATACCACCAGCCAGGCACCCCGCCTCGGGGTTCCCTTGCCAGACATGGGCCTGCGCCGCCACGCCGCGGAGGCCCCCCAGGACCTCTCCCTCGGCCTGACACGCGAGGCCCTGCTCGGCCAGACCGAGCGCGCCCGGGAGGTCGCTCACGTCGAGCGCCTGGGCCGCGGCCCGCGCATAGAAGAACGCCGCACGCTCGCGCAACTCGCCCAGGCGATAGTGCTCCGCGATGGCGGCCGCGTCCGTCTCCCCCATCCGCTCGAGGTAGCGCCCCACGGTGCGGTGCCCGAGCCGCCGATCCTCCTCGGTGAGGAGGCTATACGCAGCCTCGCGCATGAAGGCGTGGCGGAAACCATACTGCGTCTCTCCGGCGAAGCGGCACTCGGCCTGTTGCACCACGGTCTCCTGCTCCATCAGCACCGTGAGCCAGCGGTCCACCTCTTCGTCCGCCGTCCGCGCCGCCCCGAGCAGCGTGATCAAGCCGCCGCGCCAGAACGTCTCACCGAACAGGCTGGCGGCCCGGAGGAGCTGCCGCGCCCCGGGCGCGAGCCGGAGAAAGCGCGCCTGCATCATGGCCAGGAGCGTCCCCGGCAGCTCCCCGCCCGCGCCCTCGGCCTCGGCCCGGATGAGCTCCTCGAGAAAGAGCGTGTTGCCCTCGGCCCGCTCGACCAGCCGCTCCACGGTCTCGGGCGCGACGTCCGGCCCCAGCGTCTCGCGCACGAGCTGCATGCTCGCCCGGCGCGAGAGCCCGCGCAGCCGCATCTCCTGGAAGCTGCGCTCCTGCCACAGGCGCGGGAAGGTGTCCTTCACCTCCGGCCGCCCGAGCGCGAGCACGAACAGCGGCTCCTCCGCGAGCTCGCGCAGCACGAGATCCACGAGGCGCACCGTGGCCGCGTCACACCAGTGCAGATCCTCGAGCACGAGCAGCACCGGGTGCGCGGCACACTCGGCCCGCAAGAAGACGAGCAGCGCCCGGGTGATCTGCTCGTTCATGATGCGCGGATCCTGGCGCGCGGCCTTGAGCGCCGCGCTCTCGTCTTCGGGCCAGGGGATCCCGCACAGCTCGCCGAGGAACACCTCGACCCCGCGCCGCTCTTCGGCGCCGAGATGCAGCCCCATCCGGCCGAGGAGCCGCTCGCGACGCACGGCCGGCGGCACGTCGTCTCCCTGCTCGAGCCCGCACAGCCGGCGCAGCGCCTGCGAGAGCACCGCATAAGAGGACCCCTTGTGCAGGGGATCGCCGTTGCCGATCATCACCGCCACCGAGCCCTCGCGAGCCCTCACGCGGCCGAGGAACTCCTGCCGCAGCCGCGACTTCCCCACGCCCGCCGGGCTCACCACCAGCATCAGGCGCGCCCGCTCCTCCTCGATACAGTCGGCCAGGAGGGTCTCGATCATCTGCAGCTCCTGCTCGCGTCCCACGCACGGCGTCGCCCGGCCGAGCAGCCGCCGTGTATCGTCGAGGAGCCGGCGCTCGCCTTCGAGGACAAAGACCCCCTCCGCGACCTCCCGCTGGTGGAAGCGATCCTGGAGCAGGCCGGCCGTGAGCGCGTCCGTCCACACCTGCCCCTCACCAGCCTCACCGCCGCGGCCCGTAGCCTGGCCGCAGGCCGCGAGCAGACGGCCCGCCCTTTCGATGGCCTCGCCCACCGGCAGCGCCTCCGACACGAGCCCTCGCCCCATGGCCAGGGCGAGGCGCGCCCGTGGCAGCCGTCCCCGCAGCAGCCAGGCCGAGCGCGCCGCACGCACCGCCAAGTCCGTGGCCGTGTCCCCGCTCGACAGGATCACCATCAGCGTCCCATCGAGGAGCCGCTCGACCTCGGCGCTATAAGGCCGCAAGAGGGCATCCACCGCCTCCACGAGGGCGGCGCCCTTCCCCGCCGGCTCGCCCCGCTCCGGCCCGGGTTCGGCCAGGATCACGCTCACGAGCCGTAGCTCGTTCCGCGTGAGCTGCCGCATCGGAGCCGAGATCGAGCGCTTCCGCCCCACCGGCCCAGCCTGCCCGGCCTGCGGCGGCAGCTCGAGCGCCTCGAGGGCCGCCAGGAGCGCCGCCCCGCTCTGCAGGCGCCGCTCGGGCTGCTTGTGCAACATGCGTCCGAGGAGCTCCTCGAGCGCCACGGGCAGATCCGGACGCCGCCGCCCGAGCGGCGGCACCTCCTCGCCGAGGATGCGGGCCAGGAGCACCGCCGCGTTGTCCTCATCGAAGGGCGGCGCCCCGGTCAGACACTGATAGAGCACGCAGCCGAGCGCATAGATATCCGTGCTCGGCTCGAGCTGCCGCGCCCCACGCGCCTGCTCGGGCGAGAGGTACTGCAGCGTGCCCACGATCTCCCCCGTGCGCGTGAGCGACCAGGCCCCGCTGCCACGCGCGATCCCGAAGTCGAGCAGCGACACCCGCTCGACCTGCCCCTGACGCAGGAAGAGATTGCTCGGCTTGAGGTCGCGATGAATGATGCCGCGCTCGTGCACGAGCGTCAGCACCTCGGCCACCCCGCGCACCAGCGTCAGACTCTCCGCCACAGTGAGCGGCTCGCGCCGGAGCCGCTCCGCCAGGTTCTCCCCCTCGAGCCACTCCATCGCCAGGAACACCTCGCCCTGCGGCGTCTGCCCATGCCCCACGTACGCCGCGATCCCGGGATGACGCAGCTCGGCGAGGATGCGCGCCTCGCGGAGGAGCCGCTCCATGTCCTGCCCGTTCGCCTCGTCCGTGCCCGGCCCCGGGAGCAGGAGCTTGATCGCCACCACCTCGCCGGTCATCCGGTCCTGGGCCCGAAAGACCACCCCCATCCCACCCCTGCCCGCCACCGATTCCAGCTCGAAGCGATTGGCCACCAGCGTACCGGGGCCTGCCGTCCAGGACACCATCATCACCCTCGCGATGTCATCAACGTGAGACCCAACCAGGGAAAAGCGGCCCCTCCATGTCACCTGCAGGCGATGGGGAGCCTCCGTGGACCAGTCTATCGGGGCATGGAGGAGCACCACATGCCCGCGGCCCCATCCTCGCGCAGCCGCCACACGCCGGCAACCGACAATTGTGCAAACTGTGTGACGGCCATCAGCCGGCCTGCGTCGCTCCGGGCTTGCGCTTCCTTCCGAGGCAAGGTCAAACAGACACATGCACCGCATCACCTTCTGGGATCGCCTGCGCTACCGCTTCGACAACGCCATGGCACGCGGCACCGTCACCATGATCGCCGGCCTCGGCCTCCTCTCGGCCGTCCTCATCCTCGCCATCTCCCTCTTCGTCTGGCTCACCGGCATCGCCCCCGCCGGCGAGAACGGCACCCCCATCGGCCTCATCGAGGTCCTGTGGATGAGCCTCCTCCGCACCCTCGACCCCGGCACCATGGGCGGCGACAAAGGCCGCTGGAGCTTCCTCATCGCCATGCTCGCCGTCACCCTCGGCGGCGTCTTCCTCGTCAGCGCCTTCATCGGCGTGCTCACGAGCGGCATCGAGAACCGCCTCGAAGAGCTGCGCAAGGGCCGCTCGGTCGTCGCCGAGCAGGGACACACCATCATCCTCGGCTGGTCGGCCCAGGTCTTCGCCGTCCTGCAGGAGCTCATCTACGCCAACGCCAACCAGCGCCACACCTGCGTCGCCATCCTCGCCGACAAGGACAAAGGCGAGATGGACGACGAGATCCGCGCCCGCCTGCCCGACTCCGGCCGCACCCACATCGTGTGCCGCCACGGCGACCCGCTCGACACCAATGACCTCGCCGTCGTCAACCCGACCGCCGCGCGGTCCATCATCGTCCTCTCGCCCGAGGGCGAAGACGCCGACCTGCGCGTCATCAAGACCCTGCTCGCCCTCATCGGCAGCCGCGGCCAGCGGCGCGAGCCCTACCACATCGTCGCGCAGATGCGCGAGGCGCGGAACATGGAGGTGGCGCGCATGGTGGGCAAGGGCGAGGTCGCGCTCGTCCTCACCGGCGAGTTCATCTCCCGCATCGCCGTCCAGACCTGCCGCCAGTCGGGCCTGTCGGCCGTCTACACCGAGCTCCTCAACTTCTCGGGCGACGAGATCTACTTCCAGGACGAGCCCGCGCTCGTGGGCAAGACCTTCGGCGAGGCGCTGTTCCTCTACGAGGACTCGACCCTCATCGGCCTGCGCAAAAAAGACGGTCGCATCCAGATGAACCCGCCCCCGGGCACGCTCATCGAGGCGGGCGACAAGGTCATCGTCATCTCCGAAGACGACGACACCATCCACCTCTCCCAGGCCGCGAGCGCGCGCGGCCAGGGCCACCCGAGCGTCGACACGACCTCCATCCGGGTCAAGTCCGAGACCGCGCCCCAGCCCGAGCGCATGCTCATCCTCGGCTGGAACCGCTGGGCCGCGACCGTCATCAAGGAGCTCGACAACTACGTGGCCCCGGGCTCGGAGGTGACGGTGGTGGCCGGCGAGCTCGCGGTCACGGCCGAGACCGAGCTCGGCGAAGAATGCGCGAACCTCACGCGCCAGAAGCTCACCTTCCAGCGCGGCGACATCGCCGACCGCAGGGTCCTCGACCGCCTGCAGGTGCCGACCTACGACCACGTCATGGTCCTCTCCTACGCCGACCACCTCGAGCCGCAGGAGGCCGACGCGCAGACCCTGGTGACCCTCCTCCACCTGCGCGACATCGCCAACCGCAGCGACCGCAAGTTCTCCGTCGTGAGCCAGATGCTCGACGTGCGCAACCGCGACCTCGCCGAGGTGGCGCAGATCGACGACTTCATCGTGAGCGACACCCTGGTCAGCCTCCTCGTCTCCCAGATCGCGGAGAACCCGGAGCTCGCCACCGTGTTCGCCGACCTCTTCATGTCCCGCGGCTCGGGGCTCTATCTGCGGCCGGCGGCCGATTACGTCGCGCCGTACCGGCCGATCTCGTTCTACACGGTGGTCGAGTCTGCGCGACGGCGCGGCGAGGTGGCCATCGGCTATCGGCTGCGCTCGCAGGCCGAGGACGCGTCGCGCGATTACGGCGTGAAGGTCAATCCCAAGAAGTCGACGACGGTGGCGTTCGGAGCCGAGGACCAGGTGATCATCCTCGGGCGGGGGACGCGCGAGGAGGCCCCTGCCCAGGGGTCCGCGGGGACGGAGGAGACGGCGGCGGGCACGGCGGCCTGACGGGGCGCGCGGCGGCGGGCGTCACTTCTTCGGGCGCGCGAGCCGCGGCGCCAGGCGGCGCAGGCAGTCGTTCTTGCGCCCGGCCAGCTGCGCGGCCCGGCGATACTGGGCGGGCGTGTTCACGAGCTCGGGCATCTTCGCGTTGTAGAGGCGCAGGAGCTCGAGGGAATGCTCGGCGCAGGCGGCGTCCTTGCAGGCGCACAGCTCCTGGGTGAGCTTGTCGCGCTGAACCAGGATCTCGTCGGGCGTCGGGGCCGTGGGGTCGCGCAGGCATTGCAGCGTGGCGCTGTCGTTGAGCGCGTTCATGACGCAGCTGCGCTGGCGGGGGGTCAGCTTGCCGCTCTCGCAGTCCTTGAGGATGGCGTCGTCGGCCTCGGCCTGCGCCTTGGCGAGGAGGTCGTAGACGCTGCCCGCCGAGGGGAGGCGGCGTTCGTCGCCGGCGCCGCTGTCGCGCTCCTGGAGCTCGTGGATGCGCTTCAAGACCGCGTCGCAGTGGCCGGTGTCGGGGGTGAGCTTGGGGTCGATCGCGGGGCGGGCGTCGATGACGACGCCGTCGTCGTAGACCCAGGTGGCGCGGAGGGTCCCGTCGGGGTTCCAGAAGTTCCACTCGCCGTGGCGGCGGCCGCGGAGGGGGCCGGCGGCGGCGGTGGTGCCGTCGGCGTAGGTCTCCCGGAAGGGGCCCTGGAACTTCTGGTCTTTGTCGATGCAGCCCTGGAGGCCTCGGGCGAGGCCGCCGCCGGTGTAGGGCTCGGTGCCGGGGGGGCACCGGAGGGGGCCCTGAGGAGGGAGGGGGGCCGCTTTGGCGGCGGGATTGGGGGCCAGGAGGGCCAGGAGGCTGAGGTACGGCAGGGGCCGGAGGGGGGGCATGAGGGGATCATGGGGGAGGATGGCGCCTTCTTCAAATGGGATGGCAGCAATCCTTGCTGCAGATGGGGACGACCGGGGGCGGGGCCCCCAGGACCCCCATGCGAGAGGGAACCTACGGTTGCCCTCTCGCGCTCTCCCTCCCTGCGAGAG
>DATAGU010000087.1:0-26227 GCA_036263495.1 Polyangia bacterium
CGCGCGCCTCGACGTGGCGGCCCTGCGCCGCACCCTCGCGAAGCTGGTGGAGCGGCACCCCGCGCTCCGCACCACGTTCGCGGTGACGCCCGCGGGCCCGATGCAGCGCGTCCACGCCGAGCTGCCGCTCGACTTCGAGGCCAAGAGCGCCGAGGACTTGGGCGAGGCGCAGATCCACGAGGCGCTGTCGGCCGAGGCGCGCCGGCCCTTCGATCTCGAGCGCGGGCCGCTCCTCCGCGTGCGCGTCCTCACGCGCACGCCCGATGATCACTTCCTCCTCCTCGTCCTGCACCACATCGTCACCGACTTCTGGTCCCTCGCGCTCCTCGCCGAGGACATCGACGCGCTCTATCCCGCCGAGGTGGCGGGCCGCGCCGCCGCCCTGCCCCCGCCCGAGCGGACCTACACCGATTACGCGCGCTGGCAGGCCGACATGCTGGCCGGGCCGCGGGGCGCGGCGCTCCTCGACCACTGGCAGAAGACGCTCGGCGGCGAGCTGCCGGTGCTGAACCTGCCCACGGACTTCCCCCGGCCGCCGGTGCAGACCTACAACGGCCGCGTCCACACGACGCGCCTCGGCGCCCGCCGGACCGAGGCCTTGAAGGCCCTGGCGCAGCGCCACGGCGCGCCGCTCGGCACCGTGCTGCAGGCCGCCTTCCAGGTGCTCCTCCACCGCTACGGCGGCCAGCGGGATCTGATGATCGGCATCGTCGGCGCCGGGCGCAGCCGCGCGGCGCTCGGCCGCATGGTGGGGTACTGCGTGAACCCCCTCGTCATCCGCACGAGGCCGACGCCCGCCGCCTCGTTCATCGCCTACCTCGGCGAGACCCGCGAGCGCGTGGCCACGGCGCTCGAGCATCAGGACTACCCGTTCAACGCCCTGGTGGATCGGCTCCAGCCCGTGCGCGACTACAGCCGCTCGCCGCTCTTCCAGGTGATGTTCGTCTACCAGCGCGCCCCACGCCTCGACGATCGGGGCCTCACCGCGCTCGGGCTCGACCTCGGCGGCGCGCGGGCCGAGCTGGCCGGGCTCCCCATCGAGTCCGTGGCGCTCGAGCACACCGCCGCGCAGTTCGATCTCACCCTGACCATGGGCGAGGCCGCCGGCGAGCTCGTCGCCTCCTTCGAGTACAACACCGACCTCTTCCGCCCCGAGACCGTGGCGCGCATGACCGCACACTTCGAGGCCCTGCTGGACAGCATCACCCAGGAGCGCGGGGCCGAGCAGCGCCTCGGCGATCTCGCGCTCCTCACCGCCGCCGAGCGCGAGCAGCTGCGCAGGAGCGGGAGCGGAGAAGAGGTGGCGCTGCCGGCGGCGAACCTGTCCGCGTGGTTCGCCGCACAGGCCGAGCGCACGCCCGCGCAGGTGGCCGTGCGCTTCCAGGACGCCACCCTCGACTACCGCGCCCTGGCCGGGCGGGTCGAGCGACTGGCCGCCTGGCTCCACCAGCGCGGCGTCGGGCGCGGGGCCGTGATCGGCCTGTGCCTCGAACGCTCGCTCGAGACCGTGGTCGCCGTGCTCGGCGTCCTGCGCGCCGGCGCCGCCTACGTACCGCTCGATCCGGCCTACCCGGCCGAGCGCCTCGGCTTCATCCTGGCCGACGCGCGGGCCCCGCTCCTCCTCACCCACGAGCGGCTCGAGCCCCAGCTCGCGGCCCAGCTCCGCGCCGTGGGCGCCACCGCCGAGCTCGTGTGCCTCGACACCGGCATCGATCACGCCGATCACGCCGGCGCGCGCCCGCCGCGCCTCGCCGACATCGCGCCCCACGATCTCGCCTGCCTCATCTACACCTCGGGCTCCACGGGTCAGCCCAAGGGCGTGATGCTGGAGCACGGGGGCCTCGTCAACCTCGTCCACTCCTTCATCCGATCCTACGAGGCCACGACCGAAGACCGGATGTTGCCGCTCACCTCCATCGCCTCGGCCAGCTTCGTCGGCGAGATCCTGCCCCTCCTGTGCGTCGGCGGGACCCTGGTCCTGCCGACCGAGACCGAGATCCTGGACCTCGAGGCGCTCCTCGGCCTCATCGGCCGCCACCGCGTCACCATCGCCAGCACCGTGCCCGCGGTGGTCAAGGCCTTGAACGCGCGCCAGACCGACCTCGCCCCCCTGCGCCTCCTCCTCAGCGGCGGCGAAGCGCTCGGCGCGAGCGACATCCAGCACCTCCTCGACAAGGTCACGGTCGTCAACGGCTACGGCCTCACCGAGACCACCGTGTGCGCGACCTACTATCCCCTCGCGCCCCGCGATCTCGAGGCCCAGGGCTGGATGCCCATCGGCCGCCCCATCCCCAACACCACGGTCTACGTCCTCGACCCCGAGCAGCGCCCCGTCCCCGAGGGCGTCCCCGGCGAGCTGTGCGTCGGCGGCCTGGGCCTCGCGCGCGGCTACTGGGACCGCCCCGACCTCACCGCGGCGCGCTTCGTCCCCGATCCCTTCCGCCCCGGCCAGCGCATGTACCGCACCGGCGACCTCGCGCGCCTCACCGGCGGCGTCCTCGAGTACCTCCACCGGGTGGACGATCAGATCAAGATCCGCGGCTTCCGCATCGAGCTCGGCGAAGTCGAGGCCGCCCTCCGCCGGCACCCGGACCTCCGCGACGTCTACGTGACCGCGCGCGAAGACGCCCCCGGCGAGCGCCGCCTCGTCGCCTACGTCGTCGCCGCCGAGACCCTGACCCCGGGCGCGCTCCACACCTGGCTCAGCGAGCACCTTCCCCCCTACATGGTGCCCTCGGCCTTCGTCTCCCTGTCGGCGTTGCCGCTCAACGCCCACGGCAAGGTCGACACCCGAGCGCTCCCCGCGCCCGAGGCGAGCCGGGCCTCCCTCGGGCTCGGCGCCACCTACGCCCCGCCCCAGAGCGAGCTCGAGCGGCGCGTCGCCGCCGTCTGGCAAGAGGTCCTCAAGCTCGAGCAGGTCGGCATCCACGACAACTTCTTCGAGCTCGGCGGCAACTCCCTGCTCCTCGCGCAAGCGCACCGCCGCCTGCGCGAGACCCTGAAACCCGACCTCGCCCTCGTGGACCTCTTCAAGTACACGACCGTGAGCGCCCTGGCCAAGCACCTCGGCGCCCAGCCCACCGGCGACGCGCCCGCGCACCAGCGCATCCAGGACGAGGCGCAGAAGCGCAGAGAAGCGCTCGCCCGGCGCCAGCAAGCCGCCAAACCCCGCCGCCCCGGCCGATGACGCTGCAACAGGCACGGCCCCTGACGTCCCCCGCCGCCGCAAAGGTGGAAATAGAAGACACGCCGAAGAAAGGAACCGCCTGATGGACTCCAGCTCCTCCGCCCCCGAAGCGATCGCCATCGTCGGCCTCGGTGCCCGCCTCCCCGGCGCCCGCACCGTCGCCGACTTCTGGCGCAACCTCTGCAGCGGCGTCGAATCGATCACCTTCTTCAGCGACGAAGAGCTCCTCGCGGCCGGCGTGGACCCCGCGCTCGTGCGCGCCCCCAACTACGTGAAGGCTCGCGGCGTCCTCCGCGACACCGACCTCTTCGACGCCGCCTTCTTCGGCATGAACCCCCGCGAAGCCGCGCTCATGGACCCGCAGCACCGTCTGTTCATGGAGTGTGCCTGGGGGGCGATGGAGAGCGCCGGCTACAGCCCCGAGCGCCAGCCCGGCCGCGTCGGCGTCTTCGGTGGCCAGAGCATGAACACCTACCTCCTCACCAACATCTACTCGCACCTCGCGCACGTGGCGTCGGTCGAGAGCCTGCAGGCCTCGATCGGCAACGACAAGGACAGCCTGACGACCGAGGTCGCCTACCGCCTCGACCTCAAGGGCCCGGCCGTCACCATCCAGTCGTCCTCATCGACCTCGCTGACGGCCATCCACTACGCCTGCCAGAGCCTGCTCGCCTACGAGTGCGATATGGCGCTCGCCGGCGGCGTGTCGATCCACTTCCCCGAGACCGCGGGCTACCTCTACTACGAGGGCGGCACCACCGCGCCCGACGGCCACTGCCGGGTGTTCGACGCCCGTGCCGAGGGCTTCGTCGCCGGGCACGGCGCCGCGGTGGTGGTGCTGCGGCGCCTCAGCGACGCGCTCGAGAGCGGCGACACGATCTACGCCGTGGTGCGGGGCTCGGCCGTGAACAACGACGGCTCGGCCAAGGTGAGCTACATGGCCCCGAGCGTCGACGGCCAGGCCGAGGTGATCGCGCTCGCGCAGGCGGTGGCCGACGTCTCGCCCGACACCATCGGCTACGTGGAGGCGCACGGCACGGCCACCCGGATGGGCGATCCCATCGAGGTGGCGGCGCTCACCCAGGCGTTCCGGCAAGGCACGAACCGGAGCGGGTACTGCGCGCTCGGCTCGGCCAAGAGCAACATCGGCCACCTCGACTCGGCGGCCGGGGCCGTGGGCTTCACGAAGGCGGCGCTCATCCTGCACCACAAGCAGATCCCGCCGAGCCTGCACTACGAGACGCCGAACCCGGCGATCGACTTCGAGCACAGCCCCTTCTTCGTGAACACGAAGCTGCGGGACTGGCCGGCCGGCTCGGTGCCGCGGCGCGCGGGCGTGACCTCGCTCGGCATGGGCGGCACGAACGCGCACTGCGTGCTGGAAGAGGTGCTCGAGGCGCCGGTGGTCGATGCGTCGCGCCGGCCCGCGCAGCTCCTCCTCCTGTCGGCGCGCAGCGAGAGCGCGCTCGCGACCATGACCTCCGCGCTCGCGGAGCACCTCGGCGCGCACCCCGAGCAGGAGCTCGCCGATGTGGCCCACACGCTCCAGGTGGGGCGCAAGCGGTTCGCGCATCGCCGCGTGGTGGTGTGCCAGGGCCGCGACGAGGCGCTGGCGGCGCTCTCGGGGCGCGAGCCGGAGCGGCTCCTCGGCGGCATGGCCGAGACCGAGGGCCGGCCGGTGATGTGGATGTTCTCGGGGCAGGGCTCGCAGTACGTGGACATGGGCCGGCAGCTCTACGAGACCGAGGCGGTGTTTCGCGCCGAGGTGGACACCTGCGCCGAGCGCCTGCGCCGGCTCCTCGGGCTGGATCTGCGCGCCCTCCTCTACCCGCCGGCCGCGGAGAAGGAGGCGGCGCAGGCCCAGCTCACGCAGACCTCCATCACCCAGCCCGCGCTGTTCGTCATCGAGTACGCGCTCGCGCGGCTCTGGCAGTCGTGGGGCATCGAGCCCAAGGCCATGATCGGCCACAGCATCGGCGAGTACGTGGCGGCCTGCCTGGCGGGCGTGTTCACGGTGGAGGACGCGCTCACGCTGGTGGCGGCGCGCGGGCGCCTCATGCAGAAGATGCCGCCCGGGGCCATGGTGGCCGTGCCCCTGCCCGAGGCCGAGGTGCAGCCGCTCCTCGCCGAGGCGGGCGGGAAGCTGTCGCTGGCGGCGATCAACAGCCCGACGACGGCGGTGGTGGCGGGGCCGATCCCGGAGGTGGACGCGTTCGTCGAGTGGCTCGGCAGCCGCGGCCTCCACTGCACGAGGCTCCACACCTCGCACGCCTTCCACTCGGCGATGATGGAGCCGATCCTGGCGGAGTTTCGGGAAGAGGTGCGGCGGGTGGCGCGGCGCCCGCCGGAGCTGCCCTACGTCTCGAACGTGACCGGCACGTGGATCACGGCCGAGGAGGCGACGAGCCCCGAGTACTGGGCGCGGCACCTGCGTCAGGCCGTGCGGTTCGCGAGCGGCGTGGGCGAGCTGCTAAAGGATCCGGACGCCATCCTGATCGAGGTGGGCCCGGGCCAGACGCTGTCGACGCTCGTGCGGCAGCACCCGGACCGGCGGCCCCGGCACGTGGTCTTGCCGTCGCTGCGGCATCCGCGCGAGCAGCAGCCCGACAGCGCGTTTTTGCTGGGCACGCTCGGGCGGCTCTGGCTGGCCGGGGTGGAGCTGGACTGGGAGGGCTTCTATGGCGGCGAGCGTCGGCGGCGGGTGCCGCTGCCGACGTACCCCTTCGAGCGGCAGCGTCACTGGGTGGAGCCCAAGGAGACGGCAGGCAAGGGCCCGGCGGAGGCGGCGCTGAGCGGCGACAAGCTGCCGGTCGAGCGCTGGTTCTATCTGCCGGCGTGGAAGCCCACGCCGCTCCTGCGCTCGGGCGCGTGGAGCGAGTCGCGCGCGTGCTGGTGGGTGTTCGCGCCCGAGCGGCCGGGGGAGACCGGGATCGGCACCCGCCTCGCCGAGCGGCTGCGGGCGGCGGGGCAGGAGGTCGTGACCGTGAGCCCGGGGACGGAGCTGGCGCAGCTCGGGCCGGATCGGTGGTCGATGCCGGTCGGCGGCGCGGGGGCGGCGGAGGCGTACGGGGCCCTGGCCGAGCGGCTCCTCGCCGCCGGGCAGGTGCCGGCGCGGATCCTTCATCTATGGAATGCGCGCGCCGAGCGGCCGGACGTCGAGGCCGCGCTCGACCGTGGGTTCTATAGCCTGCTCTTCCTCGCGCAGGCGCTCGATCGGCAGCAGCACGGCACGCCGCTGTCGATCGTGGTGGTGACCGACCGCATGCAGGGACTGGGCGGCGCGGCGCCGTGTCCGGAGCTGGCCCCGGTGCTCGGCCCGTGCCGCGTGCTGCCGCAGGAATACCCTCACATCACCTGCCAGGCGGTGGACGTGGCGCTGCCGGCGCCAAGCAAGGATGGCAGCTGGCAGGAGGAGGCGCTCATCGAGCAGCTCCTCGGCGAGTGCGCCGCGGGCTCGCGCACGGAGCCGGTGGTGGCCTACCGCGGCTCGCATCGCTGGGTGCAGACGTTCGAGACCGTCGCACCGGAGCGGCTCGGCGCGAGGCCGCTGCCGCTCCGCGAGCAGGGGGTCTACCTCGTGCTCGGTGGGCTCGGTCACGTCGGCTACGTGCAGGCGCTGACGCTGGCGCGGCGCGCGCGGGCGCGGCTCGTGCTCGTCGGCCGCTCGGTGCTGCCCGAGCGATCGGGCTGGGAGGCGTGGCTCGCTGGGCACGAGCCGAACGACCCGGTGAGCCGCCGGATCCGCAAGGTGCAGGCGCTCGAGGCGCTCGGCGCCGAGGTGATGGTGGCAGCCGCGGACGTGGCCGCCACGGACGGGGCCGGTCGCGCGCAGCTCGCGGCGGTCCTCGACGCGGCGCGGGCGCGCTTCGGGGCGCTCCACGGTGTCCTCTACTCGGCGGGCACGGTGGACGAGGGGCTCTTCCGCGCGCTCCGCGACACGCGGCCCGAGGAGATGCAGGCGCACCTCCGATCGCGGCTCCACGGGCTCTGCGCGCTCGCCGAGGTCCTGCAGGGGCAGCGGCTCGACTTCTGCCTGCTCGCGTCGTCGCTGGCCGCGGTGCTCGGCGGGCTCGGGCTCGGCACGTACGCGGCGGCCACGAGCTTCATGGACGCCTTCGCAGTCGCGCGCGCCGAGGAGTCGCCGACGCCGTGGCTCAGCGTGGACTGGGACGCGTGGCAGTTCGAGGCCGGGGCCGAATCGCCGGCTGGTGGTCAGAACCCGTTCGGGGAGAAGGCCATCACGGACGAGGAGGGGGAGCGCGCCTGCGAGGCGCTCCTCACCCTCGGCGTGACCGGTCGGGTGGCGGTGTCCACGCACGCCCTGGCGTGGCGCCTCACGCGCTGGAACCAGCCGGCCGAGGGCGGAGAGACCCACGCCGCGGGGGCCGAGCCAGCGACGCTCCCGGGTACGACGGGCGAACGCGCGCCGCGGCCCCAGCTGCAGAACGCCTACGTGGGCCCGCGCAACGAGCTCGAGGCGGCCATCGCCCGGCTGTGGGAGGACACGCTCGGCATCGACCGCGTGGGGATGTACGACAACTTCTTCGAGCTCGGCGGCAACTCCCTGGTGGGCGTGCGCCTCATCGCCCGGACGCGCGAGCAGTTCGGCGTGTCCATCCCCGCGATCAGCCTGTACGAGGGGCCGACGGTGCAGGCGCTGGCCAACCTCATCCGCCAGAGCCGCGGCGAGGGCGCGGAGGCGTCCCAGGCCGCGGAGGGCACGGAGGCCGCGGAGGCCGCAGAGTCTGCAGGTGGCCGCAGCCGCGGCGAGCGGCGGCGGGCGCGCAGGCAGCGCCGCGGCACCCCGGGCGAGGGCCCGTCGGGTGAGGCCGAGGGCGATACCGAGGACGAGGGCGACAGCAACCCCTGACCTGCGCCGTCCCCCGAGGGCGCATGGTCTTCATACGAGCTTGGACATAGCACTTACCAAACCCCGTGAGAGCCCCAGCATGTCATCCACCAAGTCAGACGTTCTCGTAGATGATCAGGACATCGCCATCGTCGGCATGGCGGGCCGGTTCCCCGGCGCGCGCAACCTCGACGAGTTCTGGAACAACCTGGCGGCCGGGGTGGAGTCCATCCGCCCGGTGAGCGACGCCGACCTACGGGCCCGCGGCGTGGACCCGGCGCTCCTCCGCGACCCGCACCACGTCAAGGCCGCGGCCGTGCTCGACGGCATGGAGACGTTCGACGCGGGGTTCTTCGGCTACACCCCGCGCGAGGCCGAGCTCATGGACCCGCAGCACCGCGTGTTCCTCGAGTGCTGCTGGGAGGCGCTCGAGCACGCCGGCCACGCGCCCGAGGCCTTCCGCGGCGCCGTCGGCGTGTTCGGCGGCGCCACCACCAACACCTATCTCATCTTCAACCTGGTCTCGAACCCCGAGCTCCTGTCCGGGCTCGACCAGGTCCAGATCGACGTGGGCAACGGGGCCGACTTCCTGAGCACGCGCGTGGCCTACAAGCTCAACCTGCACGGCCCGGGCTACACGGTGCAGAGCGCCTGCTCCACCTCGCTCGTGGCCACGCACGTGGCCTGCCAGAGCCTGCTCGCGGAGGAGTGCGACCTGGCCCTGGCCGGCGGGGTGTCGATCCACGTCAAGCACCCCGAGGGCTACCGCTACCTCCCGGGCGGCATCGTCTCGCCCGACGGGCACTGCCGCGCCTTCGATGCCCGCGCCAAGGGCACGGTGTTCGGCAGCGGGGTGGGCGTGGTGGTGCTGCGGCGGCTCAAGGACGCGCTCGCCGACGGCGACCACGTCCACGCGGTCATCAAGGGCTCGGCCATCAACAACGACGGCTCGGTGAAGGTGGGCTACACCGCGCCGGGCGTGGAGGGCCAGGCCGCGGTCATCGGCGAGGCGCTCGGCGCCGCGGGGGTGGAGCCCGAGACCATCGGCTACGTCGAGACGCATGGCACCGGCACGCAGCTCGGGGACCCGATCGAGATCCGGGCCCTCACCAAGGCCTTCGGGTTCCGTCCGGGCAAGGACGTGGCCAGTCGGTGCCCGATCGGCTCGGTCAAGACCAACATCGGCCACCTGGCGGGCGCGGCGGGCATCGCGAGCCTCATCAAGGCGGTGCTGGCGCTCGAGCACCGGCAGATCCCGCCGACCCTGCACTTCGCGGCGCCCAATCCGGAGATCGACTTCGCCCGCAGCCCCTTCTACGTGAACGCCCAGCTGGCCGAGTGGCCGGCGGCGGCGGAGGGCCCGCGGCGCGCGGGGGTGAGCTCCTTTGGCGTGGGCGGCACCAACGCGCACGTGGTGCTGGAGGAGGCGCCGGCGCAGGGCGTCGCCACGGCCTCGGAGTCGGCGCGGCCGGTGCAGCTCCTGGTCCTGTCGGCCAAGACCGACACGGCGCTCGAGGCGGCCACGGCGCAGCTCGGCCGGCACCTCGGGGCGCACCCCGAGCTCGCGCTCGCCGACGTGGCGTACACGCTGCAAGTGGGACGTTCTGCCATGGCCCATCGCCGCGTGCTCGTGTGCCGGGACCGCACCGAGGCGGTGGCGGCCCTCGCGTCCGGCGACGCGCAGAAGCTGTGGACGGAGACGCCGTCGGTCACGGAGCGGCCGGTGGCGTTCCTGTTCCCGGGGCAGGGCGCGCAGCACGTGAACATGGGGCGGGAGCTGTACGAGACCGAGCCCGTGTTCCGCGAGCACCTCGACGCGTGCGCGGAGGCGCTGCGGCAGCACCTCCCGGGCGGACTCGATCTGCGCACGCTGCTCTACCCCGCGCCGGCCGAGGCCGAGGCCGCGGGGGAGCGGCTCGGGCAGACCGCGTTCACCCAGCCGGCGCTGTTCGCCATCGAGTACGCGCTCGCCCGACTATGGATGTCCTTCGGCGTGCGACCGAGCGCCATGATCGGCCACAGCATCGGCGAGTACGTGGCGGCCTGCCTGGCCGGGGTGTTCTCGCTCGGCGATGCGCTCGCCCTGGTGGCGGCGCGCGGCCAGCTCATGCAGTCGCTGCCGGCGGGGTCGATGCTGGCCGTGTTCCTCGGGCCGGCCGAGATCGAGCCGCGCCTCGGCCCGGATCTCTCGGTGGCCGCGATCAACGCGCCCCGGCTCACGGTGGTGGCGGGGCCGACGGCGGCGATCGAGGCGCTCGAGGCTCGGCTCAAGGCCGAGAACGTGGATTGCCAGCGGCTCCACACCTCGCACGCCTTCCACTCGGCCATGATGGACCCGATCGTGGGGCCGTTCACCGAGCGGGTGCGCAAGGTGAAGCTGCAGGCGCCGAAGATTCCCTACGTCTCCAACGTGACCGGGCGCTGGATCGAGGCCGCGCAGGCCACGGATCCCGGCTACTGGGCGCAGCACCTCCGGCAGGCGGTGCGTTTCTCCGCGGGGCTCGAGACGCTGCGCGAGCAGGGGCACGCGGTGCTCCTCGAAGTGGGGCCGGGACAGACGCTCGGCACGCTGGCCCGCCAGGTGGATCAGGCGGGTCAGGCCGCAGGACAGGCGGCGCGTCTCGTGCTGTCGTCGATGCGCCACGTGCGCGAGCAGACCTCGGACCTGGCGACGCTCGTGGGCACGCTCGGCAAGCTGTGGCTGAGCGGGGTCAGCGTAGACTGGTCCGCCTACCACGCGAAGGAGCGGCGGCGCCGCGTGCCGCTGCCCGGCTATCCCTTTGAACGGAAGCGCTACTGGATCGAGGCCCGGCCGCTCGGCGCCACGGCCGGCGCGGCGCCGGGGGCCACGGCGGCGCTCTCTTCGTCCTCCACTTCCCTCGAGAAGAAGCCCGACGTGGCGGACTGGTTCTACGCGCCCTCGTGGCGGCGCCTGCCGCCGGCTCGGCCCGTCGATGCCCAGTCGCTCGCGGCCAAGAGGCGCAGCTGGCTTGTCTTCACCGATGAGCAGGGCCTCGGCACGACGCTCGCCGAGCGCCTCGGCCAGGCCGGCCAGACCGTGACCCAGGTGGTGCGGGGGAGCGGCTTTGCCCGCCGGGCCGATGGCACCTACGCCATCGACCCGCGGCAGCGCGAGGACTACGACAAGCTCCTCCTGGAGCTGACGGCGCAGGGCGCAGGGCCGGAGGTCATCGTGCACCTCTGGAGCGTCCTGCCCGGGCCCGTGTCGCTCGAGCACGCGCTCGACGTCGGCTTCTACAGCCTCCTCTACCTGGCGCAGGCGCTCGGCAAGGGGGAGCGCAAGGAGCCGCTCGCGCTGTGGGTGGCGGCCAACGACGTGCACAAGGTCGAGAGCGCGGACCGGCCCTGGCCCGAGAAGGCCACCCTGCTCGGTCCCTGCCGGGTGATCCCGCAGGAGGTGCCGCAGGTCACCTGCCGCTTCGTGGACGTGGCGCTCGGGCGGGACGGCGGCGCGGCCGGGATCGCGGGCGCGCTCCTCGGCGAGATCGTGGCGCCGGCCGAAGAGGCGGTGGTGGCGCTCCGGGGCGCGCAGCGCTGGGCGCAGTGCTTCGAGCCGTTGCGGCTCACGGGCGACGGTCCGCCGGTGCGCTCGCTGCACGAGCGCGGCGTGTACCTCATCGTCGATGGCCTGGCCGGCATGGGCCAGGTGCTAGCCGAGGACCTCGCCCGCACGTACAAGGCCCGGCTCGTCCTTATTGAAGGCACCGAGAGCTCGGACGGACCGGCGGCCCAGGGCGCGGAGGACCCAGCTCGCCGCAAGCAGCGCCAGGTGCAGGCGCTCGAGGCGTCCGGCGCCGAGGTGCTGGTGGTCCGGGCGAACCCCACGAACGAGGACGAGATGCGGCGCGCCGTGGCCGCGGGCCGCGAGCGCTTCGGTGACATCGACGGCGTCTTCTATGCCGCGGGCGGCATGCAGGGCGCCACGCTGCGCACGCTCCAGGAGACCCGGCCGGCCGACTGCGCCTGGCACTTCGCCCACCAGATCCATGGCCTGCAGGTGCTCGCCTGGGTGCTGCCGTCCGAGGGGCTCGACTTCTGCTGCCTCACCTCCTCGCTGTCGGCGCTGCTCGGCGGGCTCGGGCAGGTGGCGCACGCGGCGGCGAGCCACTTCATGGACGCCTTCGCCGAGAGCCGCAACGAGCGCGGCGCCGTGAGCTGGATCAGCGTGGACTGGGACGCCTGGCAGTTCCCGAGAGAAGACGGGCAGCCGGCGGCGGCGCTGAGCTCGACGCTGGCCCAGTTCGCCATCCAGCCGGCCGAAGGTCGCGAGGTGATGCGCCGGCTCCTCACCCAGGCCCCGGTGGGTCAGATCGTGGTGTCCACGGCCGATCTCGAGGCGCGCCAGCGGCACTGGGAGGAGATCTATCGTGCGCAGGGTCAGGGCCAAGGCCCGAAGCGGAGCGAGGCCACCCGGGCAGGCCATGCGCGCCCGGCCCTCGGCACGCCCTACCTCGCGCCGCGGAGCGACCTCGAGCAGGCCATCGCGGCGGTGTGGCAGCAGGTGCTCGGCATGGCCGAGGTGGGGGTGAACGACAACTTCTTCGAGCTCGGCGGCCACTCTCTGCTCGCCACCCAGCTGCGCAACCACCTCCACGAGGTGGTGCGCGTGGACCTGCCGCTGCGCGACCTCTTCGACAAGCCGACCGTGGCCGGGGTCGCGGAGCTGGTCGAGAAGCACCGCGCGCAGCAGGCCGCGGCGCAGGAGAAGCCCATCCGCGAGCGGCTGCGCGTGGCCTTCCCCACGGAGAAGCAGGCGATCCTCGAGGAGTACCTGCACAAGAAGATCGCGGCCGGGATGCGCCTCGGCGTGGACGAGCTGCCGCGCGACGGCAGCCTGCGCCAGTTCGACCTGCACCTCCTCGGCGCCGAGCTCGAGTACGACCTGCGCCAGGACTTCAAGTTCCAGCTCTTCCCCCACGAGGTGCAGGAGCACCCCACGATCCCGAGCCTGGCCCGCTACCTCCTCGCCGAGATGGATCGGCAGGTGGACCCGACGCGCTTCCTCACGGATCGGCCGCTGTCCGACTACAAGCTCCGCCCCTACCGCAAGCACGTGACGGTCGCGGGTGGGGCCGGGACGCAGGCGGCGCAGGGCAAGAACCCGAGCATGGTGTTCGTCCACTCGAGCCCGCGCGCGGGCTCGACGCTGTTCCGGGTCATGCTGGCCGGGCACCCGCAGCTCTTCTGCCCGCCCGAGGTGAACCTCCTCTTCTTCGACAACCTGCAGGAGTGGCGGCAGAACATCGGCTTTGGCCACGAGATGGAGTGGACCACGGGCGGGCTGCAGTGGGCCTTCATGGAGCTCCTCGGCATCGACTCGGCCGCGGGGCAGGCGCTCATCGACAAGATGCTCAGCGACAACGTCTCGGCGCAGCACGTATACGGCCGGCTCCAGGAGCTGTGCCGGCCGCGCCTGCTCGTGGACAAGACGCCGAGCTACTCGCTGGATCTCGAGACGATCTGGCGCGCCGAGGCGATGTTCGACGCGCCCAAGTACATCTACCTCTACCGCCACCCGTACCCGGTGATGGAGTCGATCCTGCGGGTGCGCTTCGACCGCCTGTTCGGGCCGAGCCTGTTCGGCGAGGTGGAGGTGGACCCGTACGTCGTCGCGGAGACGGTGTGGGCGCTGTCCAACCGGAACCTCCTCACCTTCTTCGAGCGCATCGGGCGCGAGCGGTGCCTGTGGGTGCGCTACGAGGAGCTCGTGGCCCAGCCCGAGAAGGTGATGACCGGGGTGTGCGCGTTCCTCGGCATCCCCTTCGACGAGCGGGTGCTCGCGCCCTACGACGGCAAGCGCGAGCGCATGATGGGCGGCCTCGGCGATCCCAACCTCCTCCAGCACAACCGCATCGAGCCGGATCTCGGCGAGGCCTGGAAGCGCATCAAGTGGCCGCGGCCGCTCGACCCGAGCACGCGCGAGCTGGTGACACGGCTCGGCTACGAGGTGCCGGAGGTGGCCCCGCCGCCGCCTCGGCGCGAGGCGCCGCCGGCGCCCGCCGCCGCGGCCAAGGCCGAGGAGCTGCTGGCCAACCTCGACCAGCTGTCCGATGAGCAGGTGGCCGCGCTCCTCGCGGAGATGTCAGGCGAAGGCGAGCAGTAGCTCCGTCCTTCGGTAATTCGTCGTTCGTCGTTCCTCAGGGCCGCAATGGCCAGCAAGGCGAGAAGGAGCAGGTGATGATGCTGACTCCCGAGGAGCAGCGCGCGCGCCTCGCGCAGCTGCTGCAGGAAAAGGTCCGTAAACCCAAGCAGGAGCCCTTGTCCTTTGCGCAGGAGCGCATGTGGTTCCTGGACCAGTGGAGCCCCGGGAGCGCGGTGTTCAGCATGCCGGTGGCGGTGCGCCTGCGGGGCGAGCTGCGCCGCGAGGCGCTCGAGCGCAGCCTGCAGGAGATGGTGCGGCGGCACGAGGTGCTGCGCACCACGTTCACGTCCGTCGACGGGCGGCCGCTGCAGGTGATCGCGCCGGCCCTGGCCGTGTCGCTGCCATTCGAGGACCTCGCGGCGCAGGCGCCGGGGGCGTCGGACGCGGAGCGGGAGCGCGTGGCGCAGGAGCGCATGGCGGCGCTCGTGCGGCAGCCGTTCGATCTGACCCAGGGGCCGCTCCTGCGGGCGATGCTGTTCCGGCTGGCGCCGGCCGAGCACCTGCTCCTCCTCAACATGCACCACATCATCGCGGACGGCTGGTCGCTCGGCGTGATGGTGCAGGAGCTGGCGTCGTTCTACCGGGCGCGCTGCGAGGGACGGCCGGCGGAGCTGCCGCCGCTCGGGCTGCAGTACGCGGAGTACGCGGCCTGGCAGCGGGAGTGGCTGAAGAGCGAGACGCTGGTGGCGCAGCTCGACTGGTGGCGCGCCCGCCTGGATCCCCACGCCGTGCTCGAGCTGCCGGCGGACAAGCCGCGGCCGGCGGTGCTCGGCACCGCGGGGGCCCGCGAGATCATCTACCTCCCGGCCGCGCTCACCGACGCGGCCAAGTCGTTCGCGCAGCGCGAGGGCAAGACGCTGTTCGTCGTCCTGCTCGCCGTCTTCAAGGCCCTGCTCCAGCGCTACACGGGCAAGAGCGACCTGACGGTGGGGACGATCGTGGCCGGGCGCAACCGGGCCGAGCTCGAGCCCATGATCGGCCTCTTCTTCAACACCCTGGCCCTGCGCACGGACGTGTCGGGCCGGCCGACGTTCCGCGCGCTCGTGGAGCGGGTGCACGAGACCTCGCTCGGCGCCTTCGAGCATCAGGACGTGCCCTTCGAGCGGCTGGTCGACGCGCTCAAGCCCACGCGCCTGTCGAGCCACCTGCCGATCTTCCAGGTGATGTTCCTCCTGCAGAACGCGCCCCTGCCGCCGCTCGCGGTGCCGGGGCTGACGATGGACGCGCGGCCGGTCGAGACCGGGACGACCAAGCACGATCTGACGTTCATCGCCGTGGACGTCCCGGGGGGGCTGCGGCTCACGGCCGAGTACAGCACCGACCTCTTCGAGGCCGCGACCCTGCAGCGGCTGCTCGGTCACTTCCAGGTGCTGCTGGCGGGCGCGCTCGCCGAGCCCGACCGCCCCATCGACGAGCTGCCGCTCCTCACGGCGAAGGAGCGGCGGCAGATCCTGCACGACTGGGACGGGCCGCGCGCCGACTATCCGAGAGACGCCTGCCTGCACTCGCTCATCGAGGCGCAGGCGGAGCGCACGCCCGAGGCCGTGGCGCTCGTCGCCTTCGATGAGGGGGGCGAGTCGCTCACCTACCGGGAGCTCGACGAGCGCGCGAATCAGCTCGCCCATCACCTGCGCGCCCTCGGCGTGGGCCCCGAAGACCGGGTCGGCGTGTGCCTCGAACGCTCGCTCGAGATGGTGATCGCGCTCCTCGGCACGCTCAAGGCCGGGGCGGCATACGTGCCGCTCGACCCGAGCTATCCCCGGGAACGCCTGGTGTGGATGCTGGAGGACGCCCGGCCGCCGGTGATCCTCACGGCGGAGAAGCTGCTCGCCGGACTCCCCGGCGGGGGCGAGCCGGGCGGCCGGGTCCTGTGCCTCGACACCGGGTGGCCGGAGGTGGCGCGGCATCCGCGCACGCGGCCGGCGCCGGCCGCCACCGCGGATCACCTGGCCTACGTCATCTTCACCTCGGGCAGCACCGGGCGGCCCAAGGGCGCGATGAACGTCCACCGCGCCCTGTGCAACCGGCTCCTGTGGATGCAGGACGCCTACGGCCTCGGGCCGGGCGACGTGGTGCTGCAGAAGACGCCCTTCAGTTTCGACGTCTCGGTGTGGGAGTTCTTCTGGCCGCTCCTGGTGGGGGCGCGGCTCGTGATCGCGCGGCCGGGCGGGCATCAGGACCCGGCCTACCTCGTGCGTCTCATCGCCGCCGCCGAGGTCACGACCCTGCACTTCGTGCCCTCGATGCTGCAGGTGTTCCTGCAGGAGCCGGGGCTCGAGCGCTGCGCCGCGCTCCGCCGGGTGATCTGCAGCGGCGAGGCGCTGCCGTCGGAGCTGAAGGCGCAGTGCCTGGCCAAGCTGCCCTGGGCCGGGCTGCACAACCTGTACGGCCCGACCGAGGCGGCGGTGGACGTCACCTACTTCGACTGCCAGCCCGGGTCGGGGGAGGACCTGCGCGCCGAACCGCCTTCGGTGTTCCCCTCGGTTTCGCCTTCAGTATCGATCGGCCGGCCCGTGGCCAACACCCAGATCCGCATCCTCGACGCTCGTCTCGAGCCGGTGCCGGTGGGCGTGCCGGGCGAGCTGTACATCGGCGGCGTGCAAGTCGGGCGCGGATACACGGGCCGGCCGGAGCTGACGGCCGAGCGGTTCGTGCCCGATCCCTTCACGGGCGAGCCCGGGGGTCGCCTCTATCGCACGGGCGACCTCGTGCGCTGGCGGCCCGACGGCGACATCGAGTACCTCGGGCGCACCGACTTCCAGGTCAAGATCCGCGGGCTGCGCATCGAGCTCGGCGAGATCGAGACGGCCCTCCTGCAGGTCCCCGGGGTGCGGCAGGTGGTGGTCGTGGGGCGCGAGGACGTGCCCGGCGATCGGCGGCTCGTGGCGTACGTGGTGAGCGACGGGGACGGAGCGGCGGCGGAGAGCGGCGGGTTGCGCGCCGCCCTGCAGGAGCGGCTGCCCGAGTACATGGTGCCCTCGTTGTTCCTCTTCCTCCGTGAGCTGCCGCTCATGCCGAGCGGGAAGATCGACCGCAAGGCCCTGCCGGCGCCGAGCCGGGCGGACATCGTGCAGGCGGCCCAGGCGGCCGGGCCCCGGGTGTACCTGGCTCCGCGCAACGACGTCGAGCGGCAGATCGCGGGGATCTATACCGAGCTCCTGCGGGTGTCGGAGATCGGCGCGCACGACGACTTCTTCGCGCTCGGCGGGCACTCGCTCCTGGCGACCCAGGTGGTCTCGCGCCTCCGCTCCACGCTGGCGGTGGAGATGCCGGTGCGCGTCTTGTTCGAGGCGCCCACCGTGGCGGCCCTGGCCGAGCGCGTGACCCGGTGGACCGAGGAGAGCCGCGGGCCCGCGGAGGGGGATCAACCGCCGCTGCCCCGCGTCGTCCCGCGCACGGGCGAGCTGCCGCTCTCGTTCGCGCAGCAGCGCCTGTGGTTCCTCGACCAGCTCGAGCCGGGGAACCCGTTCTACAACCTGCCGATCGCGGTGCGGATGGTGGGCAAGCTCGACGTGGCTGCGCTCGAGCGCAGCCTCGCGGAGGTGGTCCGTCGCCACGAGGCGCTGCGCACGACCTTCGTCGGCCACGAGGGGCGGCCCGTCCAGGTCCTGGCCCCGGAGCTCGACCTCAGGCTCGATCTCGTGGACCTGCAGGACCAGCCCCCCGAGCTGCGCGAGGCGCGCGCGAGAGAGCGGGCCCAGGAGGAGGTGCAGCGGCCCTTCGACCTCGCCCGGGGACCGCTCCTCCGCGCGTGCCTGCTGCGGCTCGGCGCCGAGGATCACGTCCTCCTCGTCACGCTACATCACATCGTGGCCGATGGCTGGTCGCTCGGCGTGCTGGTGCGCGAGTTCGGCGCCCTCTACTCCGCCTTCTCGTCCGGACAGCCGTCTCCGCTCGCGCCGCTCGTCCTGCAGTACGTCGACTACGCGGCGTGGCAGCGCGAATGGCTCGCGGGGGCGGTGCTGGAGCGGCAGCTCGCGTACTGGAAGGGCCAGCTCGGCGGCCGGTTGCCGGTGCTCGAGCTGCCCACGGATTATCCGGGCCCCGGGGCGCGCCCACCGGTGCAGACCTTCCGCGGTGCGCAGCACGTGTTCACCCTGCCGCGGCCCCTCGCCCAAGCGCTCGATGGGTTCAGCCGCCGGCAGGGCGCGACCCTGTTCATGACCCTGCTCGCCGCCTTCCAGGCGCTGCTCCAGCGCTACTCCGGACAGGACGACATCGTCGTCGGCACGCCCATCGCCGGCCGCACGCGCGCGGAGCTGGAGGGCCTCATCGGCCTGTTCGTCAACACCCTGGCCCTGCGCACGGATCTCGGCGGCAACCCCACCTTCCGCACCCTGCTCGGCCGGGTGCGCGAGGTGACGCTCGGCGCCTACGCGCACCAGGAGCTGCCGTTCGAGAAGCTGGTCGAGGAGCTCGAGCCCGAGCGGGACCTCAGCCGCTCGCCCCTATTCCAGGTGCTGTTCGCGCTCCAGAACATGCCCATCCCCGCGCTCGCGCCCGCCGGGCTGACCATCACCCCAGTGGAGCTCGACGCGGGCATCGCCAAGTTCGACCTGTCGCTGTACCTGCAGGAGACGGCCGCCGGGTTGCGCGGCGTGCTCGAGTACAACACCGACCTCTTCGAGGCCGCGACCATCGCCCGCATGGCGGGCCACTTCGAGTCGCTGCTCCGGGGGATCGCCGCGGACCCGGATCAGCCCCTGGCCGAGCTGCCGCTCCTCACCGCGGCCGAGCGCGAGCAGCTGCTCGTCACCTGGAACCAGACGCGGAGCGAGGCGCCGGCCGACGCCTGCATCCACACCCTGTTCGAGGCGCAGGTGCGGCGCACGCCGGATCGCGTCGCGCTCGTCGATGGGACGCGGGAGCTCGGCTACGCGGAGCTCAACCGGCGCGCGAACCAGCTCGCCCACACCTTGCGCGCGCTCGGCGTGCGCGCCGAGGCGCCGGTCGGCATCTGCATGCGGCGCACTGCGGAGATGGTGATCGGCCTGCTCGGCATCCTCAAGGCCGGCGCCACCTACGTCCCCCTGGATCCCGCGTATCCGCGCGAGCGCCTGGCCTTTGTGCTGGAAGATGCCCGCGTGCAGCTGCTCCTCACCCAGTCGCAGCTCGTCGAGCGCCTGCCGGATCACGGCGCCCGGGTCCTGTGCCTCGACGCCGACGGGGAGCGGATCGCCCAGGCGAGCGACGAGGATCCCGTGGGCGTCGCCGCGCCTGGGCAGCTGGCCTACCTCATCTACACCTCGGGCTCCACGGGCAGACCCAAGGGCGTGGCCATCGAGCACCGCCAGGCCGTGGCCTTTCTGCACTGGGCCGGGAGCGTGTTCTCGCCCGCGATGCTGGCGGGCACGCTGGCGGGCACCTCGATCAACTTCGATCTGTCCGTCTTCGAGCTGTTCCTGCCGCTCGCCTCGGGCAGCGCGGTGATCCTGGCGGACACGGTGCTCGACCTGCCGCGCCTTCCCACGGCAGCGGCGGAACGGGTCACGCTCATCAACACCGTGCCCTCGGCCGTAGCCGAGCTGCTCCGGGCCGAGGCGATGCCGGCCGGCGTACGGAACGTCAACCTGGCGGGCGAGCCCCTGTCCACGGCGCTCGTGAAGCGGCTCTACGAGTGTCCGGGCATCGAGCGGGTCCACGACCTGTATGGTCCCTCGGAGACCACCACGTACTCGACCTACACCCTGCGCCGCGCCGACGCACCGGCGACGATCGGCCGGCCCATCGACGGGACGCGGGTGTACGTCCTCGACCGGCGGCTCATGCCGGTGCCGCTGGGCGTGCCCGGAGAGCTGTACATCGGCGGGGCCGGGGTGGCGCGCGGGTATCTCGGACGGCCTGACCTCACGGCCGAGCGTTTCTTGCCGGATCCGTTCGGCGACGTGCCGGGCGCGCGCCTGTACCGCACCGGCGATCTCGTGCGCTGGCGGCCGGGTGGCGAGCTCGAGTACCTCGGGCGGCGCGACTTCCAGGTCAAGGTCCGCGGCTTCCGCATCGAGCTCGGCGAGATCGAGTCGGCCCTCGGGCAGCACCCGTCCGTGCGTCAGGCGGTGGTGGTGGCGCGCGAGGACCGGCCCGGTGACAAGCGCCTGGTCGGCTACCTTGTAGCGAGCCCCGCCGGCATAGGTGCCGCGCCCTCGATCGCCGAGCTGCGCGAGTTCCTCAAGCAACGGCTGCCCGAGTACATGGTGCCGGCGGCCTTCGTCTTCCTCGACCAGCTGCCGCTCACCCCGAGCGGCAAGATCGATCGCCGCGCCCTGCCCGCGCCCGAGGCGGCCGCGCCGACCAGCGAGCACGTCGCGCCGCGCACCCCCGTGGAGGAGAGCCTGGCCGGCATCTGGGCCGAGGTGCTCGGCCGGTCCCAGCCCCACGGGTCCGCTGGAGCCGAAGGGGCCGGCGGGATCGGGGTCGAGGACAACTTCTTCGAGCTCGGCGGCCACTCGCTCCTCGCCACCCAGATCATCTCGCGCGTGCGCACCGCGCTCCAGGTCGAGCTGCCGGTGCGGGCCCTGTTCGAGGTCCCCACCGTGGCCGGCATGGCGCGCGCGATCGAGGCCCTGCGCAAGACGGCCGCGGCCCCGCAGGCCCCGTCGCTCCGGGCGGTGCGCTCGGGCGAGGATCTGCCCCTGTCCTTTGCCCAGCAGCGCCTGTGGTTCCTCGACCAGCTGCAGCCCGGCGACCCGTCCTACAACCTCCTCTCGGCCGTGCGGGTCACCGGTCCCCTCGACGCGGCGCTCCTGCAGCGCTGCCTCGAGGAGATCGTCGGCCGTCACGAGGTCCTGCGCACCACCTTCGCGATGCGCGACGGGCAGCCCATCCAGGTCATCGCCCCGGCCCAGACCGTGCCGATCACGGTGCTCGATCTGCGGGACGCGTCAGGCCCGGAGCAAGAGTCGCGCGTCCGCGCGCTCGCCGAGGAGGAGGCACGGCACCCCTTTGATCTGGCGCGCGGCCCGCTCCTCCGCGCCACGATGCTATACCTAGCGCCCGAGGTGCACGTGCTGCTCCTCGGCATGCACCACATCGCCGCGGACGGCTGGTCGAACGGGGTGCTGCTGCGCGAGCTGGCCGCCCTGTACCAGGCCTTCCGCCGGGGACAGCCCTCGCCGCTGCCACCGCTGCCGCTGCAGTACGCCGACCATGCGCTCTGGCAACGATCATGGTTGTCTGGGGAGGTGCTCGCGGCCCAGGTCGCCTACTGGCGGCAGCAGCTCACGGGCGCGCCGCCGGTGCTCGAATTACCCACGGATCGCCCGCGGCCGGTGGCACGCTCGTTCCGCGGCGCGACCGAGACCCTCCAGCTCCCGCGCGACCTGTCCGAGGCGCTGCGGGCCCTCGGACGGCGCGAGGGCGCCACGCCCTTCATGGTGCTGCTCGCGGCCTTCCAGGCGCTCCTCTACCGCTACAGCGGGCAGGACGACATCAGCGTCGGCGTCTCGGTGGCCGGGCGCACCCACGTCGAGACCGAGCGCCTGATCGGCTTCTTTGCCAACACCCTGGTCTTGCGTTCCCGGCTCGCGGGCGACCAGACCGTGCAGGCGCTGCTCGCCCAGGTGCGCGAGGCCACCCTCGGCGCCTACGCGCATCAGGACGTGCCCTTCGAGAAGCTGGTCGAGGAGCTCCAGCCGGCCCGCAACCTGAGCTACTCGCCCCTGTTCCAGGTGATGGTCGGGATGCTGCCGCCGGCCGAGCCGCTCGCCAGCCCAGGCTTCGTGCTCGAGCCGATCGATGTGGACCGCGCCACGGCGAAGTTCGACCTCACGCTCGCCTGGGTGGACCGTCCCGAGGGCTTCACGGGCTCGCTCACCTACAACACCGACATCTTCGACGCCGCGACCATCGTACGGCTGCTCGGGTACTTCCAGGTCCTGCTCACGGCCGCGGTCGAGTCGCCGGGGCGACGCCTCGACGAGCTGCCCCTGCTCTCCAACGAGGACCTGCGCCGGTCCCGCGACCACTGGTTCGCGCCGCTGCGCGCCTACGAGGAGACCGATCGCTGCGTCCAGGAGCTCTTCGAGGCGCACGCGGCGCGCACCCCCGAGGCCATCGCCGTGTCGAGCGAGCACGGACAGCTCACCTACCGCGAGCTCAACCGGCGCGCCAACCAGCTCGGTCGCCACCTCCGCAGCCTCGGCGTGGGCCCGGAGGTCCCGGTGGGGATCTTCCTCGAAGGCTCGAGCGAGATGGTCCTCTGCATGCTGGGCATCCTCAAGGCCGGCGGCGCCTACGTGCCCATCGATCCCTTGTTCCCGGCGGAGCGGATGCGGTACATGCTCGAGGACTCCGGCGCCCCGGTGCTCCTCAGCAAGAGCAGCATGCGGGACCGCATCCCGGCCATCGGGATCCCCGTGCTGTACGTCGACGCTGCGGCCGAGCGGCTCGCCGCCTACGACGGCGGGGACTTCCCCTCGGGCGCCACGATCGCCAGCAAGGTCTACATCATCTACACCTCGGGCTCGACGGGACGGCCCAAGGGCGTCGTGATCGAGCACCGGCAGCTCCTCAACTACCTGCACGCCGTGGTCGAGCGGGTGGGGCTCGAGGACTGCCGCGAGTTCGCGATGCTGCAGCCGCTCGCCGTGGACTCCTGCAAGACGGTCGTGTATCCCGCCCTGTGCCGGGGCGGCACGCTGCACGTCCTGCCGCGCGACCGGGCCTCGGACCCGCACGTCGTGGCCGCGTACTTCCGCCGGCACACCATCGACGTGCTCAAGATCGCGCCGTCGCACCTGGCGGCGCTCGTGAACGCCGCGCCGAGCCGCGATCTTCTCCCCCGGCGCGTGCTGGTCATCGGCGGCGAGGCCTCGCACTGGGAGTGGGTGCGGACGCTCGCGGCCATGGCCCCCGAGATCCGCCTCTTCAACCATTACGGGCCCACCGAGGCGACCGTGGGGATGCTCACCTACCCCATCGTGCCCGACGCCGTGCCCCCTGGCGGCTCGGTGGTGCCGCTCGGCCGGCCGCTCCCCAACACCGAGGCATTCATCCTGAACGCGGCGATGGAGCCGGTGCCCATCGGCGTCCCGGGCGAGATCTACATCGGCGGCCAGTGCCTGGCGCGCGGCTATCTCAACGAGCCTCGCCTCACGGCCGACCGGTTCGTGCCGAGCCCGTTCTCGGACGTGCCCGGGAGCCGCCTCTACCGCACCGGCGACATGGCCAAGTGGTTGCCGGGCGGTTTTGTCGAGTACCTCGGCCGCACCGATCATCAGATCAAGATCCGCGGCTTCCGCATCGAGCCCGGTGAGATCGCCGCGGTGCTCAAGCAGCACGCAGGGGTGCAGGAGGCCCTGGTGATGGCCCGCGATGACGGCACCGGGGACAAGCGGCTCGTCGCCTACGTGGTGCCTCGCCCCGGCGCGGGCCCACGTCCGGTGGAGGCGCAGGCCGACACCGCGACGACGGCCCCGGCGGGGGGAGAGGCGATCGAGGTGTCGCCCGTCGTCTTGCGGAACTTCCTCAAGGATCGCGTGCCGGACTACATGGTCCCCGCGGCCGTGATGCTGCTCGAGGCCCTGCCGCTCACGCCGCACGGCAAGGTCGACCTCGGCGCCCTGCCGGCGCCCGGCGTCGAGATCGACGAGCGCAACGGCCTGGTGGCGCCACGCACCCCCCGTGAGGCCGAGCTGGCGGCCATCTGGCAGACGGTCTTGCGACGGGAGCCGATCGGGGTGACCGATGATTTCTTCGAGGTCGGCGGGCACTCGCTCCTGGCCACGCAGGTGGTCGCGCGCATCCGCACCGCCTTCCAGATCGAGCTGCCGGTGCGCGCGCTGTTCGAGGCGCCCACCATCGCGGGCCTGGCCGAGCGCATCGACGAGGCGCTGCGCGCGGGAGAGCGGGCCGCGACGCCGCCCCTCGTGCCGATGCCGCGCACGGAGGCGCTGCCGCTCTCGTTTGCCCAGCAGCGGCTCTGGTTCCTCGACCAGCTCGAACCCGGCAGCCCCTTCTACAACATCCCGGCGGCGCTCCGGCTCCGCGGGACGCTCGACGTGCAGGCCCTCGGGCAGAGCTTCGCCGCGCTGGTCGCGCGCCACGAGTCGCTGCGGACGATCTTCGCCTCGGGCCTTACCACCCGGGACGGGCAGCCGGTGCAGCGCGTCGTGCCGGCCCTGTCCCCGCGGATCGAACCGCTGGATCTCACGGGGATCCCCGAGGCCGAGCGCGAGGCGCGGGCGCTCGCCATCGCGCAGGAGGAGGCGCTGCGACCCTTTGATCTGGCGCACGGCCCGCTCCTCCGCGTGTCCCTCCTGCGCCTCGGCGCGGACGATCACGTGCTGCTCGTGGTCCTGCACCACATCGTCTCGGACGGTTGGTCCACGGGCATCCTGATCCGCGACCTCGGCGCCCTGTACCAGGCGTTCTCCCAGAAGCAGCCCGCGCCGCTCGCGCCCTTGCCGATCCAGTACGCGGACTTCGCCCTGTGGCAGCGCACCTGGCTCGCGGGTCCGGTGCTCGAACGGCAGCTCGCCTACTGGCGAGAGCAGCTCGGCGGGCGGCTGCCGGTCCTGGAGCTGCCCACCGATCGGCCGCGGCCCCCGGTGCAGACCCACCACGGCGCGCAGCACCGCTTCACCCTGCCGGCAGGGCTGTCCCAGTCCCTGGAGGCGCTCGGCCACGAGCACGGCGTCACCCTGTTCATGACCCTGCTCGCGGCCTTCCAGACCCTGCTCCATCGTTACACCGGGCAGGAAGACCTCATCGTCGGCACCCCGAGCGCCGGGCGCACCCGGGCCGAGACCGAGGACCTCATCGGTTTCTTCGTCAACACCCTGGCCCTGCGCACCCGGCTCCGGCGGGGCATGACCTTCCGCGACCTCCTCGCCGAGGTGCGCGAGGTGACGCTCGCCGCCCACGCCCATCAGGAGGTGCCCTTCGAGCGGGTGGTGGAGGCGCTCGAACCCGAGCGGGACCTCAGCCGGCCGCCGATCTTCCAGGTGATGTTCGGGCTGCAGAACCTGCCGGCCCAGGCGCTGGCGCTGCCGGGGCTCGTGCTCACGCCCGTCGAGTTCGAGGGCCGGGTCGCCAAGTTCGATCTGTCGCTGTTCCTGCAGGAGGGCCCGGAGGGACTGCGCGCGACGCTCGAGTACAACACCGATCTCTTCGACGCGGCGACGGCCGCGCGCATGGCCGGGCACTTCCGGGTGCTGCTCGAAGGCCTCGCGGCCCGCCCCGAGTCCACGCTCGCCGAGCTGCCGCTCCTCGACACGGCTGAGCGACACCGTCTCCTGGCGGAGTGGGCCCAGGGTGCGGCGCTCGCACCCGCCGACGCCTGCATGCACGAGCTGTTCGAGGCGCAGGCCGCACGCACGCCCGAGGCCGCGGCACTCATCGATGGTACGCGCACGCTCAGTTACGTCGAGCTCGACCAGCACGCGAGCCGGCTCGCCCGCGAGCTGCGCGCGCTCGGTGTGGGCCCCGAGACGACGGTGGGCATCTGCCTCGAACGGTCCTGGCGCATGGTCGTGGGCCTGCTCGGCATCCTCAAGGCGGGTGGCACGTACGTGCCGCTCGACCCGGCCTACCCCGAGGAGCGCCTGGCCCTCATCATGGCCGACGCGCAGATCCAGGCCCTGGTCACCGAGCAGCGGTCTCGCGATCGCCTCCCGGCTACGGCGGCTCGCATCCTCTATCTGGAAGAGGATCTCGCGGCCCTCCAGCACGCCCGCACCGACGAACCGGTGCGCAGGGTGTCGCCGCAGGGCCTGGCCTACCTCATCTACACCTCGGGCTCGACCGGCCGACCCAAGGGCGTGGCCATCGAGCACCGCCAGGCCGTGGCGTTCCTCAGCTGGGCGCAGGGCGTGTTCGAGCCCGCGGTGCTGGCCGGCACCCTGGCGGCGACGTCCATCGCCTTCGACCTCTCGATCTTCGAGCTGTTCCTGCCGCTCGCCCGCGGCGGCACGGTGATCCTGGCGCGCACCGTCCTCGACCTGCCCGAGCTGCCGGCGGCCGAACGGGTGACGCTGGTCAACACCGTGCCCTCGGCCATGAGCGAGCTCGTGCGAGCAGGCCAGGTGCCCGC
>DATAGU010000088.1:0-17385 GCA_036263495.1 Polyangia bacterium
CGCCCACGGTCCACCCGCCGAGGCTCGCCGGCAGCTTGCGCGAGCTCGTGCCGATCCCGCCTTTCCAGCCGAATGCGATGGTTCCGGTGCCGGCGCCGACCGCGCCTTCCTGCACCGGGCCTTCGCGCGCCGCTTCGATCGCAGCCACCGCATCGGCGGGTCTGACGCGACGGGCGCGGATGTCGTTGAGCGTCCCATCGTTGGTCTCGCCGACCACGGCGTTGACCGAGCGGACCTGCTCGTTGCCGGGCTGCTTCAGCGTCCATTCGATGCTGCCGGCAGCCGCTTCGGGCACGTTGAGCGTGTTGGTGAGCAGGATCGGAGTCTCGATCTCGCCCAGTTCCCCGACCTGGGTCGAGCCCATGAACTTGCCGTAGGCATTGCCGACCGAAAAACCCGCCGGCACCTTGTCCTGATAGAGGTTGCCACCGTGCGGCAGGATCGCGGTCACGCCGGTGCGGATGCTCGCACCTTCGACCAGCGTCACCTGGCCAACCTTCACGCCGGCGACGTCGGTGATGGCGTTGAGCGGCCCGGTGGGGTAGCGGCCGATGGCAATGCCGAGCTGCCGCAGGCGCGGCCGCTGGGACGTATGGGGGCTCAGGTGAGCGCCTCGCCGGAGCCGGAGCCGGAGCCCGACGACGATGGGGACGAGCCCGGGACGGGGGTGGTCCGTCCGCTGTCCACGTCCTCGGGGCGGCGTGCGCCATTTCCGTTGCCGCTGCCGGACGCGGCGCCGACCACGGTGCCGGTGCTGGCGGCGAGCGAGCGCCCGCGCTCGATGCTCGATGCGTTGGCCTCGCGCCGCTTGTCGCGGAGCCGGCGCTGGCCGCCGGCCAGGATCTCGGCGATGAGGGTGCGGTACTCGATGCCCGCGGCCTTGGCGATGAGCACGAGGTCCGAGTAATCGGGGGTGAGGCCGGGGAGCGGGTTGACCTCGAGGACGTAGACCTCGCCCTTGGGGTTCATGCGCAGGTCGACGCGCGCGACGTCGCGGCAATCGAGCGAGACGAAGGTCTCGCGCGCGGCCTTCTCGACGGCCCGCAGCTCGGCCGGCGAGAGCCGGGCCGGGCACTGGTACTCGACGTACTTCTCCCACTCCTGCTTGATCTCAAAGTCGTAGACGGGCCGCAGGTTGGCCTTGTCCTTGAAGATGATCTCCATCGGCGGGAGGACGCGCGGCCGGCGGTCGCCGAGGAGGCCGACGGTGAACTCGCGGCCGGGGATGTACTCCTCGACCAGGGCGGGCTGGCGGTAGCGGTCGATGAGGTCGCGCACCGCCTGGCGCAGCGCCGGCTCGTCGTCGACCACACCCTTGGCGGCGATGCCCTTGGACGAGCCCTCGGCGTTGGGCTTGACGATGAGGGGGAAGCGCAGGCCGGGCGAGAGCTTCTCGCGGCCCGAGGTCATGACCTGGAAGGCGGGGGTGAGGATGCCCTGCTGCCGCAGGATCCGCTTGGTGAGCGCCTTGTCGAGCGCGAGCGCGAGCGTGGCCGAGTCGGAGCCGGTGTAGGGGATGCCGCACAGCTCGCACAGGGCGGGCACGGCGGCCTCGCGGTTCCGGCCGCCGAGACCCTCGGCGATGTTGAACACGAGGTCGACCGACTTCTCCATGAGGCGGCCGGGCAGCTCGGAGTTGGCCTCGAGGAGGATGATGTCGTGGCCGAAGGACTCGAGCGCGGCGCGGATGGCCTCGATGGTCTCGGGCGGGTCGTACTCGGCCTCGGCGTCGTTGCCGTGCTTGGAGTCGACCCGCTTCATGTTGAAGGTGAAGCCGATGCGCAGGCGATCGGGGGTACGGCGCGGGCGCTGGCTGGCCTCGGTGGCTTCGGCGAGGAGGCCGGGGCCGAGCTTCCAGCGCAGCGCGGCCGACTTGACGATGGCCGAGATGGTGCCCTCGTAGGACAGACCCTCGCGCTTGGTGGCGGCGTACAGGCCCGCGCCCGGTTCGAGGGAGGGCAGGGCGTTGACCTCGAGGAAGTAGATGCGGCCGTCCTCACCCATGCGGAAGTCGAGGCGGCCGACGTCGCGGAGGCCGAGCGAGCGCACGACCTGCTTGGAGATGGTGCGCAGGCGGGCGCCGACGTCGCGCGGGAGGTCGGCCGGGCAGCGCACCTGGACCTTGCCGGGCTCGCTGTTCTTGAGGCGGTAGTCGTAGATGTTGTACTTGCTCCGCGCGCTCGGCTCGATGACGTACTCGACGGGGGCGAGGACGCCGTCGTCGCCCAGGCCCTCGACGAAGGGGACGGTGACGTCGATGCCGGGGATGAACTCCTCGACGAGGACGCCGTTCGGGTAGAGCTTGAGCATCTTCTCGGCGAGCGCGCGGAGGGCGCGCCAGTCGCGCGCGACCGAGTCGTCGCCGATGCCCTTGGAGGAGCCCTCGTAGTTGGGCTTGACGATCGCCGGCAAGGGCACGCCGAGCGAGCCTTCACCGAGGGTGGCGAGATCGCGCGGGGTGATGAGGCGCGCGCGCGGGGTGTCGACGCCCTGCGCGCCGAGGATGAGCTTGGTCAGCCACTTGTCGAGGGTGACGGTGAGGACGTAGGCGTCCGAGCCGGTGTAGGGGAAGCCGAGCTCCTCGAAGAGGGCGGGGTAGAAGCCCTCGCGCGCGCGGCCGCGGCGGCCCTCGGCGGTGTTGAAGATGAGGTCCGGAGCGTAGGCCTCGAGGCGCGCGGCCAGGTGCGAGGCGGGGCCCGAGACCTCGATGCGCTGGACCTCGTGGCCGGCGGCGGTCAGGGCCGAGCCGATGGCCTCCACGGTCTCGAGCGTGTCGAATTCGGCTTCATCCTCCGAGTCGCTGAGACGGAGGTTGTGGGTGAATGCGATCTTCAACGTGGGCTCCGGGTGTGCAGGGTGGGCTCACCGGTGCCCGCGCAGCACCGATGGTAAAAGCGCGACGTGGGGTAGCATCGTGGCGATCAAAGATCAAGACTGGGAGCGTGCTTCCCCGAGGGGCGACAATACGGGGGAGGTGCCCCTGTCCAGGCCCTGTGCAGGCCTGTCCAGGCCCTGTGCGCCTGGATGGGCTGCCCCGCGCTCCGACCTCCCATGGTTCAAAGGCGCTGCGACTTCGCCGAAAGCACCCCGACATACCGATCCCACCCATCGGCCAGCACGACCGGCGGGCCATAGGTGCGCAGGCGCCGCCGGGCCTGGTGAGAATTCCACAGGCTGCGGGGGAGGACGAACACCGGATAGGTCAGAAAGAGGAGCGCGAGTGCGAGGAGTCTCGTGAGTTGACCGAAGAATGCCGCGAGCTGGCCCATGGCGGTCGATGAAGGCTGCAAGCAGCGTTCCCACGGCGAGGCCGGCGAAACATGGCCCAACTCGGACCGCGAACGAAGGGGCACACGATCCCCGTGCAGAGTTTGCCCAACCCCGAGGGCGTGGTGTGCGCGAATGCGCCAGCGCCTTCATCAGGGCTCAGTGCTGCGCGGGGCGATCTTCTGAACGTCCCGGGAGGGCGCCGCGCCACTGGCGGAAGCGTTCGAGCTGCTCGCGATCCGCGAGCGGCGTGAGCTGCGCGAAACGCTCGAGGGCGTAGGCGATGGGCAGCGCGAAGGACAGGCCCTGGGCGCGGCGCAGGATGAAGGAGGTCATGGCCACGAGCCGGCCGGTGCGATCCACCACGGGGCCGCCGCTGTTGCCCTCGTTCACGGGGATGTCGGTCTGCAGCCAGCGCGCGCCGTCCATCATGCGGCCGAGGTAGCTCACGATGCCGCGCGCCACGCTGAAGGGGAGGTGGCGCGGGCAGCCGACGGCGTACACCTCGTCGCCGGCGTCGAGGGCGAGCGGATCGCCGAACTGCGGGGCGGGCCGCTCCTGCGGCGGGATCTCGAGCAGCGCGAGATCGAGGGCGCGATCGCTGTCGACGAGCCGACCGGAGAATTGCTGCCCATCGCCGAAGCTGACCAGGGGCCGGCTCATGTCGCTCACCACGTGGGCCGCGGTGAGGACCAGGCCGGCGCGGGGCACGACCAGGATGCCGGAGCCGTAGACGCCGTGCTCCTCGATGGTGACCGTGTAGGCCAGGGCCCGCGCGGCGGCGTTGCGGCTCCCTGTGGGAGGCGATGGGGGCGGTGCCACGACCCCGGTCTCCCCGGCCCCGGCAGAGCGCAGGAGACCGCCGAGCATGAGCCCGAGCAACGCACCAGTCAGAAGGAGGATTCCAGCCTGAACCGAGAACAGGCGAAGGGTCTTCATCAGAGGTACCGTCCGTCCGTATGCCTGCAGAAGGCTAAAGCATGTTCGCGAGTGTGCAAGGAACTTCCATCTTCAGGGCGCGGCGACTGACCGAGGGACGGATTTCTGTCGGTTTGCGTGGGCACGTGGCTTGAACGGGCTGTGCTCCGCCGACTCGCCACCGATCCGCCATCTCGGGCGGGGAGATGGCGGCCGGCGATGAACCTCGCCGATGCGACTCCGCCGGTCACATGCGTCGATGGGACAAGATGCGGGCGAAGCCCGCGGTGAGCGAAGGCCGGAAGGCCTGCGCGGATCAATGCATGTGGCCGGCGTTCTAGTGGGGAGCGCCACGATGGATCTCACGTCGACAACCCAGGTTCGTACGTCCGGCGGTATCACCGCGCAGGAGGGCCGTGGGCCAGGTCCGGGGGATGGCCGGGGCCGGCCGTCGCCCGGTGCTGCGAGTATGTCGAACACGATCGAAGCGTTTGGGGGCGCGGCGCTGGCGGCGCTGCTCGAGCTGGCGGAGCACGCGGACGAGGCTGAGCTGCTCGCGGAGACGACGCAGCACATGGCTGAGCTGCTCGGGGCGCAAGCCGCCTGTATCGTGACGGGCGGGATGCCGCGGGTGGTGGCGGTGCGGGCGGCCGGCGCGATGGCGGGGGCGGGCGGAGAGGTGAGCGAGGCGCTGCTCGCGGGGCCGGATGACGACGTGGATCTCGAGCAGTATCCCGAGGTGCGGGAGGCGGTCGCGAGCCGCGAGGTGGTGCTGCTCGAGCGGAGCGGGTGTGATCCTCAATGGGTCGGGCTGCTCGCGCAGCTGCCGCCGGCGGTGGGCGCGGCGATCGCGGTGCCCCTGGTGGCGGGCAGCTTCGTGCTCGGCGCGGTGGTGGTGCGGGCCCCGGTGGCCGCGGGCGGGCACTCGCTCCGGACGGGCGCCGGGGTGCTGGCCACGGCGCGCGCGCTCGGCCGCCTGGCGGGCCATCTGGTGTCGGGGCTGCGCTCGCGGGCGCGGGAGACGGCGGAGATCCCGCCGGGCGATGGCGCGCTGTTCGAGACCGAGCCCCCGGCGCGGGGGGCGGCGGGCTTGCGTCGTCGGCGGCCGGCGCGCGTGCTCCTCATCGAGGACGATTCGAGCCACGCGGCGATCGTGGCGGCGGTGCTCGAGCGGCGCGGCTTCGAGGTGGAGATCGCCATCAACGGGGCCGATGGCATCGCGCGCGCGGCGGCGGCCTCGCCGGACCTCATCCTGCTCGACGTGTTCATGCCGCGGCTCGACGGTTTCTCGACGGCCGAAGCGCTGCAGAGCGATCCCCGGCTGCGCGACATCCCGATGGTGTTCGTCTCGGCCTGCGACGACGCGGCGACGCGCGTGCGGGGGCTCGAGATGGGGGCGGTGGACTTCCTGTGCAAGCCGTTCTTCGCCCCCGAGCTGGTGGCGCGCGTCGAGCGTTCGCTGCGGCAGGCGGAGGTGCGTTCGCGGCTGCGCGCGCAGGCGCACATCGACGATCTCACGGGCCTCGGCAACCTGCGCTATCTGCGCGAGCGCCTGGCGCAGGAGGAGTCGCGCGCCCGACGGTATGGCACGCCGCTCGCCGTGGTGATGATCGACCTCGACAAGTTCAAGGAGATCAATGACCGCTTCGGTCATGCGGCGGGCGACGCGGCGCTGACCCTGGTGGGGCGGGTGCTGCGCGACGAGACGCGCGAGACCGACATCGCGGCGCGCTATGGCGGCGACGAGTTCATGGTGGTGCTGCCGCACGCCTCGCTGACCGCGGGGGTGCGCTTCGCCGAGCGGGTGGCCGAGCGCATCCGGCGCCTGCGCTCGGGCGAGGCGACGCTCACGGCGAGCTTCGGCGTGTCGATCCATCGCGGGGGCGACGTGGCGGTGATCTCGCGGTGCGGCAGGGGTCCGGAGTGGCAGGCCAGCGAGGGGCTGGGCGAGGACGAGGCTCCCATGAGCCTCGACGAGGCGGACGAGTTGTCGCCGCGGCGGCCCGAGCTGGCGGCGGCGCTCTCGAGCCCGGGGCTGGCGGAGGTGATGGCGCGGGCCGACGCGGCGGTGTATCGGGCCAAGCGGGCGGGAGGGAATCGCGTGGTGACAGACGATGCGGGGGAAGGGGAGCGGAGCGGGAGCGGGGAGGGAGAGCGGGAGGGGGATCGGGATCGGGACGGGCTCGGGGGAGAGGCCGGGGCGGTGCATCCGTGATGGGGGTCGGGGCTCGCTCGGTGCAGGAGGTCCGGGATCGGCTGTCGTACTGGCGCACGCTGCTCGGGGTGGTGCCGGCGCATCGGGTGCTGCGGGCGGTGGTGCATCGCGCGTTGGATCCGCCGCGCTACCGGTGCCCGCGTTCGGCCACGGCGGCCGAGGCGCGGGCGGCGGCCGCGGCCCTGGCCGCCCGGCCCCGCCTGTTCCCCTTCTCCGATGAGGAGATGCGCGCGGTCTACGAGGAGGCGCTGCCGGGAGAGGCGGCGCGGGCGGTGGCCCGGGCCGAGGCGGCGTTGCGGCAGGAGATCGAGGTCTTCGGGACGCCGGTGCCGCCGGGAGCCGGGCGCGCCTGGCATGTCGATTTCTCGCGCGGGCAGTCCTTTGCGCCCGCGGCGCTGTCCGAGAGCATCGACTTCCTCCAGGCCGGCCGCGATCCCAAGTGGCCCTGGGAGCTGGCCCGCGGGGCGCACCTGCTCCTGCTCGGCGTGGGCGCGCGGCTGGCGCCGGACCTCCGCGCCGAGGCGAGGCGCGCGATGGTCGAGGAGATCGCGTCGTTCCTCGCCGACAATCCGCTGGGGGAGGGGGTCCACTGGACCTCGCCGCTCGAAGTGGCGCTGCGGGCGCTCCACTGGCTCGCCGCGCTCGAGCTGGTGGGGGGCGACGGCCCGGCGGATTTCCGCCGCCGGCTCGGCGGCGCGCTCATCGAGCATGGGCGCTTCCTCGCGGTCAACCTGGAGGATCGCGGGCTGGTCCCGGCCAACCACCTGATCGGCGATTTACTCGGGCTCCTGGTGATGGGCACGGCGCTCGACGGCGTGGCCGAGGCCGGGGCCTGGCGGCGGGCCGCGATCCGCGGGCTCGAGCGCGAGGCGGAGCGGCAGGTGCTCCCGGACGGCGCGGACTTCGAGGCCTCGACCTCCTATCACCGCTTCACCCTGGAGCTCCTGCTGGCCGCGGATCGGGTGGCGCGCGCGGCCCGGCTGCCGCTCGCCCTGGGCCCGACGCTGCGGCGCATGTTCCGCTTCGTCGCCGGGTACCTCGGGCCGGACGGGTACGAGCCGGCGTTCGGTGACAGCGACGAGGGGCGGGTGCTGCCGATGGCGCCGTATCCGCCGCGCTACCAGGCCTATCTCTTGTCCGTGGGAGGGGTGCGGCATGGCGAGGCGACGCTGCGGCGGCCGGGCGCGGCCTTCTCCGCCGAAGCGGCGTGGCTGGGAGGGTTGGCCGGCTGGCGGCGCTGGCGGGCGCTCGGCGAATTCACGCCGCCGGCGAGCGAGTCGTTCCCCACGGGCGGGCTCCACGTGCTGCGGAGCGACCGGCTGCAGGTGGTGCTGCGCTGCGGCGGATATGGCCAGCAGGGCGTGGGAGGGCATGCCCACAACGATCAGCTGTCGCTGGCCGTGTGGCTCGATGGCGCGCCTCTCATCGTGGATCCGGGGACGCATTGCTATGCGGCCGACCCGGCCTGGCGCGACCACCTGCGCGGCACTGCTGCCCACGCCACCGTGACCGTGGAGGCCGCGGAGCAGTCCCCGATCTATGACGGGCGCATGTTCGCGCTGCCGGACGCGGCCCGCGCGGTCCTCGACGAACTGGTGGACGAAGGAGAGAGCGCCCGCCTGGTCGCGCATCATCGCGGCTATCGCCGCCTCCCCTGCCGGGCCACGCACCATCGGGAGGTGCTGCTCGACCGCCGCCGCACGGCCGTGCTCGTCCGCGACACCATCGAAGGGAAGGGGACGGCCGCGGTGGAGGCGTATTATCCATTCGGAGAGGCCGAGGTCCGTCCGCTCACGCAGGAAGAACTCGCGCGGCTCCGGATCGAGCTGCAGGGGGCTCCCTGGCTTGCCGGAACCACCGCGATGGAGGGCGTGGCCGTGCTGCGCGATGAGAGACCGTTAGCGGCGCTGCTGACGCTTGGAGACGACGGCGCAAACGCTGGAGACAGCGCCCCGAGCGCCCCACGACCGCAGATCCGGCGTAGTTGGTGGGCCCCGGGTTATGGCCAGCGCCGACCCGCCATGCTCGTATGCATTGGAGTTCACGCACCATTGCCGATTACTTGTCGCGTCCTACTGGTTTCGTTCCCCGGACGCGCTTAACCTATCTTCTCGATGGATATGGACTCGTCTTTCCAGGAACTGCACGCGACGGAGCTGCTGTCGCAATCCAACTCACCCGACAACGAGCAGACACGTGCTCTGCTGGCCGAGTTATGGGCCGCCGGCAAGGAGATGGAACCGGAGAGCGAGGGTTTCGCCGCCGCCGTCACGATCGGCGCGGCGGCTTTCGAAGCGGGCGAGGACCCGGGCGCGCTGGTGGACCGGATCCTGCGGCTCGGCTCGACCCTGGCGGACAGCGCGCTCCAGGGTGGTGCGCTCGATCACTCCGGCGCTCGCCGTCTCGAGCGAGCCGCCGGGCGAGCCGCCGCCGTGGCGGTATCGGCCTACGCCCGGACCGGCCATGAGCACCGGGAGGCGTGGCTCTCGTTCCTCTGCCACGACCTCAAGAACCCCCTCAACACGCTCCTCAACGCCCTGTGGCTCATCCGCGAGCACCGCGCCTCGGGCAACATCGATCGTTTCATCGAGCTCGCCGAGCGCGCCGTACGGCGCATGGAAGGCGGCATCAAGGACGTCCGCGACCTGCAGCAAAAAGAGCGCGTCCTCCCCCGCCGTAAATAGCCCCGCCGTAGCGCCCACACCGCATCGCTGCTTCCGCCGTTCGCCTGGCTGCTTCCATCATCCCTATCGGACCCGGATCCTCGCTTTTCGGACGGTGAAGGAGGCCTTCCGGGCCCGGGCACGTCCTTGCCGGATCGTTAAAGAGCTCGCCGGACCTTGGGCGTCGCTCTCCGGACCCTGAAAAGGGCTTCCTTCTCAAGAATTTGCGGCATCCGATCGCGCGGCGGTTCGGATCGCCCGCGCGGCCAGCTCAACATCTCGACGAGAAAGGTACCGTTCAGAGTCCGGCAAGCCCAGCCAGCGTCCGGCAAGCGCCCGCTCGTACCCGGAAGGCTACCGGCCCTGTCCGGAAGGCTCTATGCTGGGTACGGAAGGCTCGTTGGGAGGTCCTCATGCGCGTTCGTACCAGCTCCAGACCCGGCAAGACCGTCCTCGCGGAGACGCCCGCGCGCGTGCTCAAGTTCCTCGGCGCCGTGAGCAAGTCGCCGTCCATCTACAAGGCCCTGGTGGGGCACGGCTACACCCGGAACGACCATCAGGAGGGCTGGCAGCTGCTCCTCCGGGCCGCCGGCTACTACCGCCTGCCCCCGCTGCTCCCCGATGACGCGGGTCCTGGCGTCGCCGCGCTCGCGCAACTCGATGACTGGGCCGGCACGCGGATCCGGCTCCTCCGGGTGGCCCTCGGACGGCGCTCCCCAGAACAGGCCGCGGCCTTGTTCGCGGGCCCTTTGGATACGAACTTGGTGAGGCCAGGATCGGGCGGCAGCGTCCTCGCCGTGCAGGCGCTGCTCGATCGCGTCGATGACCTCGAGAAGGGCGCCCAACGAAAGGACGCCCCTGAAGCCGATCGCGCGGCCCTGGCACTCCTGGCGCAACGCGGGCTCACCCAGGAGGAGCGACGCCGCCTGCGAGGTCTCATCGAGGTCGTCAAGACGGGCGGCGCGACGCTCACAGGGCCGGTGGGGGCGGCGGAGGGGACGGAGGAGGAGGGCGGCGAGGAGCAGGATCTGCGCAAGCTACGGGCGTGGTACGAGGAGTGGGCGGCCACGGCGCGGGTGGGCATCCGGCGACGGGATCACCTCATCCAGCTCGGGCTCGCACATCGCAAGAGCGCCGCTCGGCAGGCGCAGAAGGCGGCCAGAGCGGCGAAGAAGCCGACGTGAGTCCGGCGCGCCAGACCCTGTAGTAGAATGCCGGCCCATGCTCCTGCGCCTACTGGTCCCCCTCATCCTGTCCGCAGTCCTCCTCCGCCCCTCCGCCGCATGCGCCGATGACGCCCCCCTCCAGCTCGACCCGGCCGTCCGCGACAAGCTGCTCCTCCTCACCGATGGCAAGAACCACTACGTCGCCGTAGTCCCGAACAGCAGCGAGGACAACGTCCTCTTCTACGGCGACGGCAAGCGCTTCTACTCAGTGCCCGTCCAGGGCTACTCCGGCCAGGAGGGCAAGGAGTTCTCCTACGTCTTCGTAGACCCCCGGGTGCCCTGGAACGGCGACGCCCGCGAGGTCGCGTGGAAGGGCAAGAAGTACACCGTCGCCTGCGGCGAGCAGAGGACCGCCCTCACCCCCGTGCCGGCCGAGACCGCGCGGCCGCTCCTCGCCGCCGCCACCTTCCTGCCGAGCCCGCGCAAGTGGGCGGCCTACGGCCTCGCCCGCGACAACCAGGGCCGCTACTACTACGTCGATCACGGCCGCACCCCCGAGACCGCGAAGAACTTCCGCCTGTGGGTGGGCCCGCGCGGGAACCTCAAGCAACAGAAGATGACCAACGTGGTCTCGGACAGCGAGGGCGACGTGTTCTCGACCAAGACGGGCAGCCTGCGCCTCATCCTCGGCCGGCGCGAGTCGTCCTGGATCGCGGCCGGCAAGGTGACCCAGCTCCTGGTCGTGCCGGTCGAGGACAACGTCCGGATGATCTACACCGAGCTCGGCGTGTACACGGGGGAAGCCCTGGGCACGCCCTGCGATGACCTGTGATGGCTCATGCTCCGGGAGATCCAGTGACCGCCCACGCCCCTGCCAACTCGTCCTCTGGTAACCACGCCTCCCAGGCCGCCTCCTCCGGGCCCGACCCGGGCGAATCCCATCACGAAGGCGGTGGCCTGCGGGTGGTGATCGCGGCCCTGGCCATCAACGTGGCCATCGCCATCATCAAGTTCCTCGCCGCCATCGCCTCGCGCTCGGCGGGCATGCTGGCCGAGGCGCTGCACTCGCTCGCCGACACCGCCAACCAGATCTTCCTCCTCGTGGGCTTCCGGCTGGCCGCTCGCCCGCCCGACGAGGAGCACCCCTTCGGCTACGCCACCGAGTCGTACTTCTGGGCCTTCATCGTCGCCCTGTGCATCTTCGCCGTGGGCGGCTCGGTGTCGATCGTGGAGGGCATCCAGAAGCTCTTCCACCCGCACCACCAGCTCGAGAACCTCGGCTGGGCGTTCGCCGTGCTCATCGCGTCCATCCTGCTCGAGAGCTATTCCTTCTACGTGGCCATGGGCGAGTTCCAGGAGATCCGCAAGGGTCGCAGCGTGCGCCGCACCCTGCGCGAGGCGCGCGACCCCACGGTGCTGACGGTCATGTTCGAGGACCTGGCAGCGCTCTTCGGCCTGGGCGTGGCCACGCTCGGGCTCGTGCTGACCTACTTCACCGGCAACCCGCTGTGGGACTCGATCGCCTCGGTGGTCGTGGGGCTCGCGCTCGTGTGCGTGGCCTTCGTGCTCGGGCGCGACGCCAAGAGCCTGCTCATCGGCCGCAGCGTGCCGGCCGCGGAGCAGCGCCGGATCAGCGAGATCGCGGCCGCCTCGCCCGACGTGCTGAGCGTGGTCCACATCCGCACCCTGCACTTCGGACCCAAGGAGGCGATGTGCGGCCTCAAGCTGCAGTTCAACCCCGCGCTCGACATCCGCACGCTCGAGCAGCGCATCAACGAGCTCGAGGCACGGCTGCGGTCGGAGATGCCGCACCTGCGGCGCATCTACGTCGAGCCCGGCTTTGACGAGCGGGCCGGGCGCGGCGAAACCGTGGGATGAGTACGCGGCGCACGTCCCGCCTGGCCATCGAGCCGATGCGGCGGGGCGACGTGGATGCGGTCATGGAGATCGAGCGGGCCGGCTTCGGCACGCCCTGGGAGCGCGATGTCTTCGTCGAGGAGCTCGGGCGCGAGTTCGCCTACGTGGACGTGCTGCGCGAGCGCGGGACGCCGGGCGGGGGCGAGCGCGTGCTGGCGTTCATCAACTACTGGCTCGTGCGCGACGAGGTGCACGTGCTCAACGTGGCCACGGACCCGGCGGCGCGGCGCCAGGGCCACGCGTCGCGGTTGCTCGAGCACGCGATCCGCTTTGGGCGCCAGCATGGCTGCCGCTACGTGACGCTCGAGGCGCGCCGCTCCAATCACAGCGCCATCCGCCTGTACCGCAAGCACGGCTTCCGGCCGGTGGGCATCCGGCCGCGTTACTACGCCGACAACAATGAGGACGCGGTGGTGATGCTGCTCGAACTAGCGTAGCCCGCCATCGCCCGGATGATCATGATGGCGCCCGCTGCGACGAATCATCCGGGCGAGCGCCTCTGTGCTACCGTGCCGCGATGGCGCGCGCGAGCTCGGAACGGGCGATCATCTTCCTCATCGCGGCGGTGCAGTTCGTCAACATCCTCGACTTCGTGATGGTGCTGCCGCTCGGCCCGGACTTCGCCGTGGCCCTCGGCATCCCGCTCTCGCACCTCGGCTACCTCGGCGGCAGCTACACCGCCGCGGCCTCGGTCGCCGGCCTCATCGGCTCCTTGTTCCTCGACCGCTTCGATCGCCGCCTGGCGCTCACCGTGGCCATGATCGGCCTGGTCCTCGGCACCGCGGCCGGCGCCGCGGCCACCGGGCTCGCGACCCTGATGGCCGCGCGCGTCATCGCCGGCCTGTTCGGCGGCCCCGCCACCTCGCTCGCCATCTCCATCGTCGCCGACGTGGTGCCGCCCGAGCGCCGGGGCAAGGCCATGGGCACGGTGATGGGCGCCTTCTCCGTGGCCTCGGTGCTCGGTGTGCCGGCCGGGCTGCGGCTGGCCAGCCTGGCCGGCTGGCGCACGCCCTTCATCGCCGTGTCGGCCATGGGCCTCCTCATCACCGTGGGCGTCTACCTCCTCCTCCCGCCCCTGCGCGGCCACCTCGCCGCGCGCCAGAACGAGCCCGGCCCGACCTACGCCGAGCTCCTCGGCCGGCCCACCGTGCTCATCTCCTACACCATGACCGCCGTGGTCATGATGGCCTCATTCATCCTCATCCCCAACCTCGCGGCGTATCTTCAGTACAACCTCGGCTACCCGCGCGACAAACTCGACCTCCTCTACCTCGTGGGCGGCGCGGTCAACCTCGTCACCTTGCAACTGGTCGGCCGGCTCGTCGATCGCTTCGGCTCCTTCCGCGTCGGCACCCTCGGCTCGATCATGCAGCTCGGCATCGTCTACTTCGGCTTCGTGCGGCCCCTGCCAAGCCTCCCGGGGATGGCGCTGTTCGTCAGCCTGATGTTCTCCAACTCGTTCCGCAACGTCGCCTACAACACGCTCACCTCCAAGGTGCCGTCGCCGCGCGAACGCGCCCGCTTCATGTCGCTGCAGTCGGCCGTACAGCACTTCGCCGCGGCCGTGGGCGCGTTCTTGTCGTCGGCGCTCCTCACCGAGCTGCCGGATCACCGGCTGGCCGGCATCCCGCGCGTGGGCTCGGTCACCATCAGCCTCACCCTGCTCCTGCCGCTCTTCCTGTGGACGGTCGAGCGCCACGTGAAGGCGCCCGCCCAGCGGCCCCGCGAGCTGGTGCAGAGCGCATAGAGAGCGCCTTCGCACCGATTTCCCGCCCGATTCGTCCCCATCGCCCCCGAATTGCCCCCGAATTGCCCCCCAATTGCTATGACCGCTACATAGAATACATGCGGAAGCTCTTTATGATGGCCGCTGATAGACCGCCATCGCCCGGAGCTTCCCATGACCGACCGCTCGCTCTCCCATGCCCGGTGGGGCACGCGCCGCACGGCCGCGCCTCACCCCGGCCGCCTCCTCGCCGCCGCCCTCCTTGGCGCTGGTGTCCTCCTCGGCCTCGCCGGTCCCGCCCGCGCCGGCACCCAGGTCGACCCCTTCTACGGCGCCTTCGGCACCGAGGTGGACATCGAGGTCCCCAAGTTCCGCTCCCTCGAGCCCACGGTCAAGCTCGTCTATAGCTCCACCGGCGCCAACGGCCTCGTCGGCGTGGGCTGGACGCTCAGCACCACCTCCGTGCTCCAGCGCGGCGCGCCCGGCGGCGGCGCCCCCCGCTACGACGCGAGCGACAGCTTCTTCCTCGACGGTCAGGAGCTCGTGCCCTGCACCGACCTCGGCGGCACCCACTGCACACGCATCCAGAGCTACCAGCGCATCCAGTGGGACGGCACCAACTGGGTCGTCACCCAGAAGAGCGGCGTCCGCGCCGTCTACACGCCCCTCGTCTCCACCGAGAGAGGCGTCTATCGCTGGGGCCTCAGCACCCTCACCGACACGCACAACAACACTGTCAGCTTCAACTACTGGTGCGACACGGCCGGCAGCTACCCCAACGAGTGTTACCTCGACACCATCGCCTATGGCGGCGCCACCATCCGCTTCTATCGCGAGTACCGCCCCGATCCCATGGTGTACGGCCGCGGCGCCAGCACCTTCGGCCGCATGAGCTACCGCCTCAAGACCATCGACGTCACCGTCGGCGGGAGCCGCGTGCGCTCGTACACCCTCGGCTACCGCGCCTCGGCCGCGAGCGCCCGCTCCCTCCTCACCAGCGTGCAGCAGTACGGCCGCGACGCCGCCGTCGACGCCGCCGGCGCCGTCACCTCCGGCTCCGCCCTGCCGGCCATGACCTTCACCTGGCGGGACGCCGCCCCGGCCTTCGGCTACGCCCAGCTCGTCCTCTCGAACCTCGGCAACAGCGTCGCCGCCGCGAGCGGCGGCAACAACGACGGCGACAACTACCCCACCATCAGTTACCCCGACATCAACGGCGACGGCAAAGCCGACGTGTGCTGGCGCGGCGACTCCGGCTACTTCTGCGCCCTCTCGCGCGGCGACGGCACCTTCCAGGCGCCCGTCAACGTCCTCTGGCAGCTCGGCAACAGCGTGTCGAACTATTACGGCGGCAACAACGACTCCAACAACTACCCCACCATCCGCAACCCCGACGTCAACGGCGACGGCAAGTCCGACGTGTGCTGGCGCGGCGACTCCGGCTACTTCTGCGCCTTCTCGAACGGCGACGGCACCTTCCAGGCGCCCGTCAACCAGTTCACCCACCTCGCCGACGGCGTCTCCAGCGCCTACGGCGGCAACAACGACGACAACAACTACCCCACCATCCGCACCCCGGACCTGAACGGCGACGGCAAGTCGGACGTGTGCTGGCGCGGCGACTCCGGCTACTGGTGCGCCCTCTCGACCGGCACCGGCTACGCCACCCCCACCTCGTCCCTGTGGCAGCTCGGCGACGGCGTCAGCAACGTCTACGGCGGCAACAACGACGGCGACAACTACCCCACCATCAACAACCCCGACATCAACGGCGATCGCCGCGCCGACGTGTGCTGGCGTGGCGACACCGGCTACTGGTGCGCCCTCGCCCTCGAGAGCGGCGGCTTCGCCGCCCCGCAGCTCGTGCTCTCCGCCCTGGGCAACGGCGTGTCCATCTACTCGGGCGGCGACAACAACGGCGACAACTACCCCACGATCCGGAACCCCGACATCAACGGCGACGGCCTGTCGGACGTGTGCTGGCGCGGCGATTATGGGTACTGGTGCGCCCTCGCGCTCGGCAACGGCAGCTTTGCCACCCCGCAGCTCGCCCTCACCGCCCTCGGCAACAACGTCGGCACCGCCTACGGCGGCGACAACAACGGCGACAACTACCCCACCATCAACAACCCCGACGTCAACGGCGACGGCCTCGCGGACGTGTGCTGGCGCGGCGACACCGGCTACTGGTGCGGCCTGTCCCGCGGCGACGGCTCCTTCACGAGCCCCACGCAGATGCTGTGGAACCTCGGCAACAACGTGTCCGTCTACTCGGGCGGCGACAACAGCGTCGACAACTACCCCACCATCAGCAACCCCGACATCAACGGCGACGGCGCCGCGGATCTGTGCTGGCGCGGCGACACGGGCCTCTGGTGCTCGCTCTCGCAGGCCGTGCAGATGGACCTCGTCACCGGCGTGCAGAACGGCATCGGCGGCACCACCAACGTGCAGTACCGCCCCTCGTCGGCGTGGTCGAACACCTACCTGCCGGTCGGCACCGTCCTCCAGACCGCGTCCTCCATCACCATCGCCGATGGCCGCGGCAGCAGCTCCACCACCAACTACACCTACCAGGGCGCCCTGTGGTCGTCGAGCGAGCGGCGCTTCCTCGGCTTCCGGCGCGTGGTGGCGGTCATCGACGCGGCCGGCAATTACACCGAGACGTACTACCACCAGCACGCGGGCTGCATCGCCAAGCCCGAGGTCACCTACTACCGCGACGCGGCGGGCAACCTCTTCAGTTACTCGAGCTACGACTACACCGAGAACGCGGCGCCGCCCTACACCTCGCTCCTCACCTCGCGCTGGGACTACGAGTGCAACCAGAGCGCGAGCTGCCGCCGCATCCTGACCCAGATCGGCTACGACACCTACGGCAACGCGACCACGACGTACGAGTACGGCGACTACGACGTGGGCGGGGACGAGCGCACGGTGCTGCGCGGCTACTACCCCAACACCACGAGCTACATCGCCGCTGCCCCCGCGTACGAGAACGTCTACAGCGGCATCGGCACGAGCACGCTCGTGGCGCAGACCCTCTACGAGTACGACGGCAACACCACGTATGCCGCGGCGCCGGGGATCGGTGAGCTGCGCCGCAAGAAGGCCTGGAACAGCCAGACGGGCGGCTACGCCACGACGAGCTACGGCTACGACGCCTGGGGCAACGTCACCACGGAGACCAACGCGCTCGGCGTCGCCCGGACGACCGATTACGACGCGAGCTATCACCTGTACGCGACGCGCAAGTGCGACGCGCTCGGCTCGTGCTCGACGCAGAGCTGGGACTACGTGCTCGGGCAGATGACCGCGATCACCGACGTCAACGCCCTGACCACGAGCTACACCTACGACGCGCTCGGCCGCCCGCTGCGCAAGACCGCGCCGGACGGCGGCTACCTCGAATACAGCTACGTCAACTGGGGCAGCCCCACGAGCCAGCGCACGCGCACGACGCTGTGGGACGGGAGCGCGGACGGCCTGTGGAAGGATAGCTATCAAGACGGC
>DATAGU010000089.1:0-21350 GCA_036263495.1 Polyangia bacterium
ACGGCCGCGCACCTTCTCGTGGTTGAAGTCCTTCTCGTAGATGCGAATCTCGTCCGTGAGGCGCGTGATGTAAGGCACGTCGATCTTGATCGTGCGATCGCGCAAGGCCTCCATGAACTCGTTGTTCAGTAGGCGCTTGTACTCGGCCTCGTTGGTGTGGCCGATGATCACTTCGTCGATGTCGGTCTGCGCGAACTTCTTCGGCTTGATCTTGTGCTCTTGCGACGCCGTCAGCAGGTCGTACAAGAAGGCGACGTCGAGCTTGAGCACCTCGACGAACTCGACCACACCGCGGTTTGCGATGTTGAACTCGCCGTCGAAGTTGAACGCGCGCGGGTCCGAGTCCGAGCCGTATTCGGCGATCTTGCGGTAGTTGATGTCGCCCGTGAGCTCGGTCGAGTCCTGGTTCTTCTCGTCCTTGGGCTGGAACGTGCCGATGCCGATGCGGTCCTTCTCCGAGAGCACCAGGCGCTTGATGCGCACGTGCGTCATGACCTTGGACCAGTCGCCCTTGTAGTAGGTCATGAGGTCGCGGAAGATCTGGCGGCACGCCGGGTTGATGTCGCCCTCGATGTGCAGCGGGAACTGGTCGGTGCCGAGCCCGAGCTCGCGGAAGGCGCGCGGCCGCCACTCCTGCGGGATGAGGCGCAGCGGCTCCTCGTGCATGGGCGAGGGGAACACCTCGTGCCCGCCCGTGAGGTGCTGCAGCTCCGGGGGCATCACCCACTCGTAGGTGTAGAGCGCGCCCTCGGGCGTGCGGCTGTACTCCTCCAGGCCCTTCTTGAGCAGGCGCGCGATCGTCGACTTGGAGGAGCCGACCGGCCCGTGCATGAGGATGACACGGCGCTCAGTGCCGTAGCGCTGCGCCGCCGAGCGGAACACGTTGACCAGCTTCATCAACGCGATGTCGAGCCCGTAGACGGCGTCCTTGCCGCTGTGCTGCTCGTCCTTGAAGAAGTTGTAGCGGATGATCTTCTTCTTGTTGTCGATGTACTCTTCCTGCCCGTAGGACAGGATCATGTCGTAGACCCGCTGGTAGGCCGTGCGCGTCACCTTGGGGTTTCCGCGAACGACGTGCAGGTAGTCTTCGAACGCTCCCGTCCAGTTGAGCTCTTGATATTCCTTAAAATCTTGCAGGGCCGCGATCTGCTGCACCATCGTGCGTCCCTCGTTGCGCTCCATGGCTTCTCCTCGGGCTGGTCTGATTCGTTAGTGTATCACGCAAGTCGGGCCGGTAGACCCGGAGGGCGCCTCGCCCTGCCGCGCTTCACGCTCGCTCGCGTTGCCTGTCTGTTGGTCTCACTGCCTGTCTGTCCGAGCGATCGACCGCTCCGGCGACTTGCATGAGATGTGGGGTGTCATCCTGGGCGTTGCAAGAAGCGAGCAGACCAAAGCGAGCAAGTGCTTGGTCTTGCAGCAGATCGAGCGCCTGCTCGATCCCTTCCGTGCGCTGCGCTGCTTGCTTCATGTGCCGCCATGCCCGCGCTGGTACTTGTCCACAGCCGCCTCGTGCTCAGCGCGGGTCTTCGAGAAATAGTGGGTGCCGTCGTTCTTGGATACGAAGTAGAGGTACTGGTTCTGCTCTGCCGCCATCACCGCTTGGAGCGCGGCGCGCCCGGGGTTGCAGATGGGCCCCGGCGGCAGCCCCTCATGGGTATACGTATTATATGGATTGTCCGGATCGTCCAGGTGGATGCGCCGGATTCTTCCGGCGAAGCTCTGGCAGGCGGTCGATTTCTCGCGCGGCACGGTGCAGCCGTAGATGATCGTCGGGTCGGTCTGGAGGAGGTGGGGCTTGAAGGTGGGCAGGCGCAGCCGGTTCAGGAACACCCCGGCGATGCGCGGCCGCTCCTCCCCGCGTCCGGTCTCCTTCTCGACGAGCGAGGCCATGATCACGATCTGGGCGTCGTCGAAACCGTAGGTCTTGGCGAGCGCCGCGACGCCCGCCGCGTGCTCGGCCTTGAGCGCGGCGTAGACCTCGCGGGAGCGCTTGACCAGGCGCCCGAGCACCTTGGCCGCCGGGGTGCCCGGCTTGAACTGATACGTGTCGGGGAACAGGTAGCCCTCGGCCGTCTCCCCCGGCACGGCCAGCTGCATGAGGAGCTGCGGGTCGCGCATGGCCTTCTCCATCTCGGCGCGCGACGAGATCCCCGCCTCCTCGATGAGCGCCGCCACCTCCAGGAGGTTTTTGCCCTCGGGGATGGTGAGGGCCACCTCCTCCTCAGGCGCGCCGGCGAGCAGGGTGGCGAGGAGCTGCCGCGGCGTCATCGACGCGCTGAGGGTGTACTTGCCGGCGCGGATGCGCTGCGCGTCCCCCCGCTCGTTCGCGTACCAACGGAACCAGGACGGGTGGTCGAGGAGATCCTTGTCGGCCAGGATGCGGGCGATCGTGCCGGACGACATGCCGCGCGCGATCACGACCGACACGGTGCGTCGATCGTCTGGCCGGTGGGGTCGGTCGGGGTACTGCCACACCGAGCGACCGGCCACGAGCAGGCCGATGAAGAAGATGAGCATCGTCGTGCCCACCACCAGGGCGGCCCATCGCTGCGCCGATCGGGGATTCTGGGACATGCGGACCCTTATGATGATGTGAGTGGGTGAAAACGACTCACCGGCCGCGCCCTTCCTCGCGCAGCCAGCGTTCCAGGATGACGGCCGCGGCCAGGCGGTCGATGACGCGCTTTCGCTTGTGTCGCGACAGATCGGCCGAGAGCAGCACCTCCTCCGCCTCGACCGTGGAGAAGCTCTCGTCCACCTCGGCGATCTGGAGGCCCGCCGCCTCGAGCGCGTCGCGCAGCACCCGCACCCGCCGGGCGCGGTGCCCCTCGCTGCCGTCGGGCTCGCAGGGGATGCCCACCACCACGCGATCGGTGCCATAGCGCTCGGCCAGCTGGCGCACCGCCTCCACGTCCTTGACCGTGCCGCGCCGCGCGAGCGTCGTCACGCCGTGGGCGGCGACACCGAGCTCATCGGTGACCGCGACCCCGATGGTGCGGGATCCCACGTCGAGCCCGAGGACCCTCATGCGCGGCCACTGTGCCACCCACCCCTACGAGGGTCAAGGAAGCCTCAGGTTTCAGCCCGGAGGTCCCCGGGAGCGGAAACATGAGTGAAAATCAGAACTCCCCCTGCGAAAGGGGGTCCTCCCCCTGCGAAAGAGGGTCCTCCCCGCGCGAAAGAGGGTCCTCCCCGCGCGAAAGAGGGTCCTCCCCGCGCGAAAGAGGGTCCTCCCCCTGCGAAAGAGGGTCCTCCCCCCGCGAAAGAGGGTCCTCCCCCCGCGAAAGGAGGGCCTCCCCCTGCGAAAGGAGAGCCTCCCCAGCCCAAAACAAGATCCCTGTAGCCCAGATAAGCATTCCCGCTGAAAGCGCGGAACCCCCGCACTCTCAGCGCCCCGCCATCGCCGCCTCGATCTCCTCCGCCGTGTACGGCAGCCCGGCGCTCAGCACCTCGTAGCCCGAGGCCGTCACCAGGATCATGTCCTCCAGATAGAACGCGTCGGTCCCCGCCGAGAACGTCGGCTCGAACGCGATCACCGCCCCCGCGGCCAGCGTATCGAGCGGCGCCTCCCCGCTGTCGATGCCCACCCCGTGCAGGGTCCAGGTCCCCATCCCCTTGGGGGCCGTCAGGCTGCGCACGGCCTCGCGCGCCTGCGCGGTCACCAGTTGGTCTTGGCCCCCGGTCGTGACCTGCCCGCGCCGCACCAGCGCCTCGCGCGCGGCCGCCATCACCTGCGCGATCGTCGCGCCCGGCCGGATCGCCGCGAGGCCCGCACGATAGGCGGCGATGAGCAGGTTCCACGTCTCGCGCTGCCCCGCCTCGAAGTGCCCGGACACCGGGGCCGTGCGCCCCACGTCCGCGCCGTAGCCGTCGAGGCCGCAGCCGATGTCCACCCGCACGAGCTCCCCGGCCTGCATGGTGCGGTCGAGCTGGCGCTCGTCATAGACCGACCGCACGAGCGCGGGCACGTGGGCGTTGGGCCCGGACATGGTCCAGGGCCAGAACGAGGGACGATCTCCGCCGGCCTCGATGCAGGCCGTGATCACGGCCGCCTCGGCGCGCCGCTGCCGGACCCCCGGCCGCAGGCTGCGCAGCCCCGCGCGGAGCGCCATGGCCGTGATCTGGGCCGTGCGGCGGAGCGCCGTGATCTCCTCGGGCGACTTGACCCAGCGCATCTCGCGGATGGCCGGCGCCGCCGACTCCACCCGCGCCCCGGGCAAGGCCTCCACGATGGCCCGCCGCCACAGCGTCTTGTCGCCGGCGACCGGGGCGAGGGTCGCCGGCGCCCCGATCGCCTCGGAGCGGCGCGCCTCATCTATATAGAAGCGCGTCACGCCCTCGGACCGGCGGGCGCGCAGGTACGGCACGAGCGCGTCCCAGGGCTCCACCCGCGAGAGGCCGAGCGCGCGCGCCGACTCCGCCCCCGGCGCGACGTCCACCCCCTCGACCCGGAAGCCGAAGGCCTCGGGCGGCGGCGGCACGAACAGCCGCGCCTCCTTGCGGGGACCGTCGAGCGCGAGGATGGCGCCTGCCTGGTGGCCGAGCCCGGTGAAGTAGAAGAAGGTGGCGTCCTGCACGAAGCTCGGCTGATCCTCGGCCTTGGGCGTGGAGCGCGCGTGGAGGAGCACGATCCCATCGGCGAAGCGTTCGAGGAGGCGCTGGCGCCGCAGCGCATACGGCGATCCCGCCGGGGGCGCCGGCGCCGGGCTCGACCCCGTCTCGGCCCTCGCCTCCTGGGCCCGAGCGCCCCCGAGCGCCAGCAGCAGCCCCATCACCCCCAGCACCCGGGCCCAGCGCATGGCTCGCGACATGTTCATCGCCTTCTTCATCTCCTCTGCCCTCCATGAAAACGCCGTTCACGTGCATCGATCCGCTCCGGCCTTCCGGCCTTCGCTCTTTCCGCTGCCCGCAGGCTTCGCCCCATCTTGTCCCATCGATGCAGGGGAACGGCGGAGTAGAATCCACCTACAATACAAAAGAAGCGGCATCATCCCGACCTCGACTCGTTCTGGCCCGACCTGGAGGCGCCCGTGCTGCAGAAACTCGCTCCCCTGTTCGTCTTGCTCACCCTCGCCGCCTGCCATCGCGGCTCCGCCCCGCCGCAGTATCGCATCGTCGATCTGGCCCCCACCGGGGGCAGCCTCACCGATGCCCTGGCGCGCGAGGCCGTGCAGGCCCGCCAGGCCGGCCTCCGCCCGTACGTCGAGGTCGGGGCGGCCTGGTGCCTGCCGTGCCGCCGGCTCAAGGCCGCGCTCGTCGACCCGCGCATGCAGGAGGCCCTGGCCGGCACCTACCTCATCCGGGTCGATTACGACGCGTGGGAGAAGCAATTCGCCGCTGCCAACCTCAAGGTCACCCACATCCCGGTCTTCTTCGAGCTCGCGCAGGACGGCCACCTGACCGGCAAGACCATCGACAGCGAGGCCTGGGTCAACGATGTGCCCGAGGAGATGGCGCCCGCGCTCAAGACCTTCTTCGCGCCCCGCTCCTGACGCTCCTGACGCGTCACGCCGCCCCCCGAAACAATCCCCGAACAATCATTGTATTCAAAGTAACAAGGGGCGTGTCCCCTGGGCGTGCTAGGCCCTTGCCAGGCGCCCGCTCCTCGGAGAGACGATGGCCTGATCACCAGGCACTGGCTCTCTTGCATGGCATTGACGCTATGTCCTGCGTCCACTAGCGTGCCTTGTATGTCCATTACACATACGCTTTATCTGCAAGAGTTCTATGGGATCTCGGCCGAGGCCGCGGAGCACGTGCCGGCCGACATCCAGCGGGCCTATGCCCGCGCCCTGCTCTTCATCGCCGGGACCGGCGGGTTATCGGCGGCCGAGCGGGCGTACTTCCACGCATGGCAAGCCGCCTGCGGCCACAGTCAGGAGCTCATCGAGGAGATGCGGGGCTTCGACCCGGCGCCTGCGGAGCTGAAGGAGGTGCTGGGCGTCTTCATCTCCACCTCGGGGCGCACGGCGGCGGCGATCGCGGATCCCATCGAGGGCCTCAAGCGCGGGCTCGTCTACGACGCGATCCGCCTCGCCTCGGCCGATGAGTGCTACGGCGATCACAAGCGAAACCGGGTCCGCGAGATGGCCTGCCTCCTCGGCGTGTCGCCCGAGATCGTGAAGGCCCTGGAAGGGCTGGTGGAGATCGAGCGCGCGGTGCGACAGACCCGCCTGGCGCTCCTGCGCTAGACCCACGAGACCTGGCTCAACCGACGTGACTCACGGTCGCGGCCATACCGCGACCGGCCCCGGCACCTAGGATAGAGGGTGATGGCGCACCTGCCCGAGCCCCTCGAGCACCCGTTCCGCCTCATCGTCTTCGACTGGGACGGGACGGCCGTGGAGAGCCGGGCCGAGGATCCGGTCCGCCTGCGCGTCGCGCTCACCGAGCTCCTCCGCCGCGACGTCCTCGGGGTGGTCGTGACGGGCACGAACTTCCGCCACCTCGACACCCAGCTCGCCGCCCGGCTGCCGCCCGAGGTCAAACGCAACCTCTACATCGCCACCAACCGCGGCTCCGAGGTGTATCGCTTTGGCCCGAGCGGCCAGCCGATCCGCGCCTGGGTGCGCCTGGCCACGGCCGAGGAGGAGCGCCTCCTCACCGAGATCGCCGACGCGGTCCGCGACCGGCTCACCGCCCGGCCCGGGTCGGGACCGGGTCCGACGCTGGACGTCCGGGTCATCTACGACCGGATGAACCGTCGCAAGATCGATCTCATCCCGCTGCCGGCCTGGAGCGATCCGCCGAAGTCGGCGCTCGCCGCGCTGCTCGAGGCCGTCCAGGGGCGCCTGGCGGCCGCGGGGTGGGGTCAGGGCCTGGCCGGCGTGATGCGGCTCACGGCCGAGGAGGCGGCGGGCCGCGGCCTCGCCCACGCGCGCATCACCAGCGACATCAAGCACGTGGAGGTGGGGCTCACCGACAAGGCGGACGCGGTGGCCTGGGTGTTGCGCGAGCTGGCCGCGCCGCGCGGCATCGCGCCCGCCGACATCCTCATCGGCGGCGACGAGTTCGGCCCCCTCGCCGGCGTGCCCGGCAGCGACTCGCGCATGCTCATCCCGGAGGCGCGCGGCGCGGCCGTGGTCTCGGTCGGCCCCGAGCCGGGCGGCGCGCCGCCGGGTGTCCTGCACCTCGGCGGCGGGCCCGCGCGCTGGGGTGAGATCCTCGCCCACCAGGTCGAGCTGCACACGGCCCGCGCGAACGGTCCGGCGCTCGATCTCGCCACCCCCACCGGGGACCCGGCCTGGGTGCTGGTCGCGGAGGGGTTCCAGCCCGCCCGCGAGCACGAGATCGAGTCGCTGTTCGCCATGACCAACGGCTACCTCGGCGTGCGCGGCGCGCTGTGCGAGGACTGCCCCTACTCCTCGCCGGCCACCTTCATCGCCGGTGTCTTCGACCGGGGTTCGGGGCCGGGCGCGGTGCCGGCGCTGTTCAGCGCCCCGAGCTGGGTGCAGGCACGCCTGGTCATCGAAGGCGAGGAGATCAGCCTGGCCCGGAGCCAAAGCCTGGAGCAGCGCCGCGTCCTCGACCTGCGCCAGGGGATCCTGTTTCGCCACTGGCGCGTGCGCACGCCGCAGGGACGCATCACCAGCCTCCGCAGCCTCCAGCTGGCCTCGCTCGCCGAGCGCCATGTCCAGTTGCTGTCGCTCGTGTTCACGCCTGAGAACTATAGCGGCACGGTGCGCATCGAGCTCCCCGCCGGCACCGTGGCCTCGAACGGCGGCGCGGCCACCTCGCTCACGCTGCGCACCGGCAGCGGCATCACGGTGGCCCTCGCCGCGACGAGCGCGCTCCAGGGCGAGGGGGGCGCCGCCGGCCGGCGCTTCTTCGCGGAGGCGGCGTCAGGGTCTCGGCCGATGTCCGGCGCTCCAAGCGGGGCCCCACAGCTGGCCGAGTACTGGATGATCGACGCCGAGCTGGGCCGCACGTACCGTCTCGATCGGTTCGTCTCGATCTACACCTCGCGCGATATCGGCGAGCCGGCCGAGGCCGCCGTGGCCCACGCCGAGCGGCTGGTCGGTCTGATCGCGCAGGGGCCGAGCGGCGCGTCCGAGGTCGTCGCGGCGCACCGGGCCGCCTGGGCCGAGCGCTGGCAGGTGGCGGACCTCCAAGTGGAGGGCGATGAGGAGGCACAGCGGGCCTTGCGCCTGGCCTGCCACCACCTCATCGGCGCCGCCCAGCCCGAGGACGAGCGGGTCTCGATCGGCGCCCGCGCGCTCACCGGCGATGCCTACCTCGGGCATGTGTTCTGGGACACGGAGATCTTCATGCTGCCGTTCTTCGTGCTCACCGACCCGGCGGCCGCGCGTGCGCTCCTCATGTACCGCTACCACACGCTCCCGGCCGCGCGCGCCAAGGCGACGCGCCTCGGCTACCGCGGCGCGCTCTATGCCTGGGAGTCGGCCGACAGCGGCGAGGAGGTCACGCCCGAGCGGGTGATCGCGCCCGATGGGCGCGAGGTGCGCATCCTGTGCGGGCTCGAGGAGCACCACATCAGCGCCGACGTGGCCTACGCGGTCTGGCGCTACTGGCAGGACAGCGGCGACGACGACTTCTGGGTTCGGGCGGGTGCGGAGATGGTGCTCGAGACCGCGCGCTTCTGGGCGAGCCGCGTGGTCCCCGGGCCGGACGGCCGATACCACATCCTCGGCGTCATCGGACCCGACGAGTACCACGAATCGGTGGACGACAACGCCTACACGAACGTCCTGGCGCAGTGGAACCTCGAGCGCGGGGTGGAGACCGCCGAGGTGCTGGCGCGGCGCTGGCCCGAGGCCTGGCGGGAGGTCGCCGCGCGGCTCGATCTTGGTAAGGCCGAGGTGGCGGCCTGGCGGGAGATCGCCGCGCGGCTCTACACCGGCTTCGATCCCGCGACCGGGCTGTTCGAGCAGTGCCGCGGGTTCTTCGGGCTCGAAGCCGGACCCGGGCACTTGCCGACGGGCAACCACCGCCTCCTCCCCATCGCGGCCCTCCTCGAGCGGGAGCGCCTGCAGCGCGCCCAGATCGTCAAGCAGGCGGACGTCATCATGCTGCTCCAGCTCCTGTGGGAGCGCTTTTCGCCCGAGGTGCGGGAGGCCAACTTTCGTTATTACGAGCCGCGCACGATCCACGGCAGCTCGCTGAGCCCGCCCATGCATGCCCTGGTCGCCGCACGGCTCGGCGATCTCGCGCTCGCCGCGCGCTACTTCCGGCAGACGATCGGCATCGATCTCTCCAACAACATGGGCAACGCCTCGGGCGGCGTGCACGCCGCGGCGCTCGGCGGGCTGTGGCAGGCGACGATCTTCGGCTTTGCCGGGGTCGAGGTCGAAGCCGAGGGGCTGCGTCTGCGGCCGCGGCTGCCGGTGGGATGGCGGTCGGTGCGCTTCGCGCTCGAGTGGCGGCGCCGCCGGCTCAGCGTGCACGTGGAGGCGACCCCGCGCCGTCTCGCGCTGGAGCTCGAGCGCGGCGAGCCGCTGCTCGTGGCCTTCGATGACGGGGCGCCCTCTCTTGTCGGCCCGGGGCGGCGCTACCAGATTGAGACCGACGCCCAGGCGCGGATCGAAGAGAGGTCCGCGGGCGAGGGCGCCGGCGGACGGCTCGGCGCGGTGTGATGGCATGACGTTCTTCCCCGATACCACCCTCCTGGTCCCTCTCGACGGTACGGCGGCGGCGCAGGCGGCCCTGCCGGTGGCCGAGACCCTGGCCCAGAGGACGGGGGCCCTCTTGCGGCTGATCCACGTCGGCGATGCCGGCGAGCAGGTGCCGTCGTCGCGGCAGCTGTGCGAGCAGCTCGGGGCCAGCCCCGGGCATGTGCGCCAGGGCGTGATCGATCGGCTCACGGGCCCGCCGGTCACCGCGCTCCTTCAGGCCGCGCAGGCGTCGCCCCACCCGATGATCGTGATGTGCAGCCACAGCGCGCTGCTCCCGCCCGAGGCCTGCCTGGGCCGCACCGCCGCCGAGGTGATCGCGGGGGCCGGCTGCCCGATCGTCCTCGTCCGGCCCGAACGCGGGAGCATGCCCTGGAAGCTCGAGCGGATCCTCGTTCCGTACGACGGGACGCCTGCCACGGCCTCGGCGCTGCGGCCGGCCATCGACCTGGCCAGCCGGGTGTCGGCCGCGCTCGTGGTGCTCCACATCGCCGTCCCCGGCGCCCCGGGAACGGGCGAGGAGGGGACGTTCGGGGCGCCCCGCTACATGGATCAACCGCACCATGAATGGCCGGCCTGGGTGAGGGAGTTTCTGTCGCGTCTGGGCAGCCTGGTGGGTCTCGAGTCCCTCAGCCCCTGGTTACAGGTGGCCCCAGGGCAACCGGGCGAGGAGATCGAGCGCTTCGCCGCCGATCAGGACATGGACCTCATCGTCGTGGGCTGGCATGGGTGCCTCGAGGCTGGCCACGCGGACATCCTCAAGCATTTGCTGCTGACGGCACCGTGCCCGGTGCTGCTGTCGCGCTGCAGTAAGCCGGGCCCGGCGGCTTGAAGAAATAGAGCTTCCGGCAGCTCATGCCGGAGCCCCTCGCTGCCCCCACGTCCCTCCTTAGACCAGGGGGCAGCGGGGGCAGGTTAACGCGCTCGCGCGGCGCGCTCGATGAGCTCCTCGGCGTGGGCGCGCGCCTTGGCGGTCACCTGGGCGCCGCCCACCATGCGGGCCAGCTCCTCCACGCGGGTGCGGCCTTCGAGCCGGCGCACGATCGTGGCGGTGCGCCCGCTGCTCGTGCGCTTCTCGACGTGGAAGTGGGCGTCCCCGTAGGCCGCGATCTGCGGCAGGTGGGTGACGCACAGCACCTGCTTGGTGGCCGAGACCGACTGCAGGAGGCGCCCCACCACGTCGGCCACAGCGCCGCCGATGCCGGCGTCCACCTCGTCGAAGACGTAGCTGTCGACGAGGTCCGAGCGGGCGAGCACGCGCTTGAGCGCGAGCATGATGCGCGACAGCTCGCCGCCCGAGGCGATGCGCGCGAGCGGGCGGGGCTCCTCGCCAGGGTTGGCGGCCAGCAGGAACTCGGCGCGGTCCCAGCCGGTGGCGAGGAGGCGGCGGCCCTCCAGGCTGAGCGCGTTGTCGTCGCCATCGCGCGCCGGGCGATCGCTCACCGCGACGATGAGGCGCGCACCGGCCATGCCGAGCTCGGAGAGGGCCGCGGAGACGCGCCCCGAGAGGACGTCGGCGGCCTTGCGCCGCGCGGCCGAGAGCGCCTCGGCCTTGTGCGCCGCGACTCTGCGCGCGTCGTCGAGCGCCCGGATCGCGGTCGCGCGCCGCTCCTCGTGGCGCACGAGCCCGTCCAGCTCGGCGCGGATGGCCGCCTGCCGCGCGAGCGTCGCGGCCACCGTGCCGCCGTGCTTGCGCACGAGGCGACCGATCAGGTGCTGGCGGTCCTCGATCTGCTGCAGTCGCTCGGGATCGGCGTGCGTGGCATCGGCATAGCGGCGCAGCGCATCGGCCGCGTCCTCGAGAACCGTGCGCGCCTCCTCGACCTGCCGGCCGATCTCGCCGAGCGCCGGGTCGATGCGCGCCACCTCGCCGAGCTCACGCCCGAGGGTGCCGAGCTCTTCCACGATCGCCCGCCGCCAGCCCGCCTCCCCGCCGCTCTCATGACCGTAGAGCGTCTCCTCCCCGCGCCGCGCCACCGCGTGCAGCCGCTCGGCGGCGCGCAGCCGCTCGCGTTCGCGCTTGAGCGCCTCGTCTTCCCCGTCCGCGAGCTGGGCCTCGTCGAGCTCCTGCAGCTGGAAGCGCAGGAAGTCTTCCTTCTCGGCGCGCGCGCGTTCATCGAGCGAGGCGGCCGCCAGGGCCTCGGCCGCAGCCGTGAGGCGCTCGTGGGCCGCCGCCATCTCCTCGCGCAGCCCGGCGTCCACGCCGTGGGCATCGAGGATGTCGAGGTGCCGCGCCGGGTCCATCAGGGTCTGGTGCTCGTGCTGGCCCGCCAGGTCGATGAGCGAGCCCACCACCTCCCGGAGCGTCGCCGCGGTCGAGAGCGCGTCGTTGATGTACACGCGCCCGCGGCCGCTCCGGCCGACGAGCCGGCGGATGACGAGGCTCTCCGGCGGCCCTTCCTCCGATGGTTCGATGCCGGCCCGCGCCATGCGCTCGGCCAGGGCCCGCCCGGCCTCGCCCTCGGGCGGCAGGAACAGCGCTTCGATGCGCGCCTCCTCGGCCCCGGCGCGCACCACCTCGGCCGAGGCCCGGCCGCCGCGCACCAGGGCCACGGCGTCGACCAGGAGCGACTTGCCCGCGCCGGTCTCGCCGGTGAGCACGTTCATCCCGGGCCCGAGTTCGAGCTCTACGTCATCGAGGAGGGCAAAGCCGGAGATCCGCAGGTGACTCAGCATGAGGAGGCGACCGGATGCAGGCGAGGTCGAATCAGGGCTTCTCCGTGCGGTTGCGCTCGCCCCAGTGGAGCTTGGTGCGGAGCACGTCGAAGTAGGTGATCTCGGGGGGGCGATAGAGCAGGAGCGGCTGGTTGGCGGCGTGGATCTCGACCTGATCGCCGGACGCGAAGGGGACGCCCCATTGTCCGTCCACCGTGAGGAGGACGTTCTGGGCGTGCGTGCCGAGGCGCACCTGGACGCGGGAGGCCGCCGGCACGACGAGCGGCCGGTTGGTCAGCGTGTGGGGACAGATCGGCGAGAGGATCATGGCCTGCACGTTCGGCGAGACGATGGGGCCGCCGGCCGCCAGGTTGTAGGCCGTCGAGCCCGTGGGCGTGGCGATGATGAGCCCGTCGGCGCGGTACGTGGTGATCGGGCGGCCGTCGAGGAAGGACTCGAACTCCATCAGGCGCGCGAGCGCGCCCTGGTTGATGACCACGTCGTTGCAGGCGAACCGCTGGATGCGCGCGCCGTCCTCGCGGGTGAACAGGACCCGCAGCCGCATGCGGCGCTCGATGGCCAGCTGGCCGGCGAGCGCCCGCTCGAGCACCTGCATGCCCTGCTCGGGCGGGCAGGTGGTGAGAAAACCGAGCGTCCCGAGGTTGATGCCGAGGAGCGGCACGCCGCGGTCCGCCACCAGCTCGGCACCGTGCAGCAGCGTCCCATCGCCCCCGAGCACCACCAGGAAGTCGATGCCGACGAGCTCGTCATCGGCCACGGGCCGAGCGCCACACTCGGGGCCGAGGTGATCTCCTGCGGCCAACACCTCGACGTGACGCGCCGTAAGCCACTGGCACAGCTCACGCCCAATCTCTACCGCCTCCAGCTTGTGCGGCTTGAGCAGCATCCCGACGCGCACATGGCCGGGATATCAGAGGAAGTCCGGCGATTCAAGCGCGTTCGGACCGGAGAGCGGGTAAGAGGGGCGCAGGGCGGAGGGCGGAGGAGGGGTCTGGATCAGACCTTGGGGCGGAATAGGTAGCCCTGATGTTGATAGAGGCAGATCTGCCCCTGGCCTTCCTCGCGCGCCCGTTCGAGCGCCCGCCCCGCCATGCTCATCAGATCGTCGGCGCTGTTGATGTCACGCCCGGGATAACAGGCGATCCCGAGCGAGGCGTGGGCCGAGAGATTCTCGAGGCTCCCGAGCTGGCGCTTGATGCGAGACGCCGCCACCAGGGCCCCGGAGACGTGCGTGTTGGGCAGGAGCACGGCGAACTGGCTCTGCTCGGTGCGGCCGACGACGTCGATCTGCCGCAGCACGCGCACGAGGATGCCGCCGAGCGCGTTCTGCGCCTGCTCGCCGCCGCCCTCGATGCCGGCGAGGAGCAGCGACAGGGGCTCGTTGAAGCGCGCGCAGCGCTGCCACTCGTGCGCCACTCGCTCGAGGAACTGGGTGCGGTTGCGGATGCGCGCCTCGCCCAGGTTGGGGCTCGCCCCCGAGCGGCCGAGCTCCTCGATCATGCGCCGCACCCGCAGGCGGGCGCCGATGCGCGCCTTCATCTCCTCGGCTTCGTACGGCTTGGCCACGAAATCATCGGCCACGGCCAGCGCCGCCACCCGCGAGGCCACGTCGGCCCGCGCGCTCATGAGGATGACCGGCGTGTAGCCGGGCATCGACTTGATGCGCGTGCAGGCCTCGAGGCCCGACAGTCGCGGCATATGGACATCGAGGACCACCACGTCGGGGTGTTCCTGCTCGAAGCGGGTCACCGCCTCGACCCCGTCGTTCACCAGGGTCACCCGGTGTCCCTCACCTCGCAGCTGACGCGCAAGCAGCTCGCGCGCCATGGCCACGTCATCCGCAATCAGCACGAGGGCCATTTCGCGACCACTCTAACACGAGCCGGTGCGCACCCGTACACCTTGGCTGCAGGTAGATGCTTCCGCTGGCTCGCCGCCCGGAACCTGCCCCGGTCGCCCATCATCTATTATTATCATCTCCATGAGCGGGTGGCGGCGGGCCAGGGAGGATCTTCTTGACAGGGTGAGGCGAATTCAGTAAATGGTTCCGCCTCCAAGGTAAAGCCTGCGGCATGCCATCGCATGATCCGGGCACGCAACCAAGGTACGAAGAAAATGATACCCAAGACCAAGAGCTTGACGAAGGAAGAGGCCCAGTCCGACCGCAAGTGGCACGTGGTCGACGTGGCCGGCATGACGCTGGGACGGGCGGCAACGCAGATTGCGCACCTCCTTCGCGGCAAGCACAAGCCCACCTTCACGCCCAACCAGGACTGCGGTGACTTCGTCATCGTCATCAACGCGAGCAAGGTGACGCTGACGGGGAACAAGATGGCGGGCAAGATGTACTACCGCCACACCGGCTTTCCCGGCGGCATCGTGGGGGTGCCGGCCGAGGAGCTGCTTCGCAAGAAGCCCCAGGAAGTGATCGAGCGCGCCGTGTGGGGCATGCTGCCCAAGGGCCCCCTGGGACGGCGCATCCACAAGAAGCTCAAGGTATACGCCAACGCCGAGCATCCGCACGCGGCGCAGCAGCCTGCGGCCTACAAGCTCAGTCCGGCTCGCCGGACTGACACGGCTCAGGGGAGATAACGAATGATGGCCGTCGACAAGAACGCCTTTTATGCCACCGGCCGGCGCAAGCGCGCCATCGCCCGCGTATGGCTCATGCCGGGTTCGGGCAAAATCGAGATCAATCACCGCGACATCGACAACTACTTCGGCCGCGCCACCTCCAAGATGATCCTGCGGCAGCCGCTCGAGCTGACCGAGACCATCGGGCGCTACGACGTCTACATCAACGTGCAAGGCGGCGGTCTGTCGGGTCAGGCCGACGCCATCAAGCACGGCATCACCCGCGCGCTCATGAAGCTCAACGCCGCGTTCCGTCCCCCGCTCAAGCGGGCCGGTTACGTGACGCGTGATCCGCGCATCAAGGAGCGCAAGAAGTACGGCCAGCGCGGTGCCCGCGCTCGGTACCAGTTCTCCAAGCGCTAGTCCTCCGCTTCAGCATCGTTTCTTGCCAACCCGACTTGCTCCCCCCGTACGGAGCAAGTCGGGTTTTTTCATGCCGTCACCATCGCCAACGTGTCACCACCGCCAACGTGTTGCGAGGGGACCTGATGTGCAGTCCCAGAGCGCGACTCCGCAGGCAAAGACAGCCTCATTCGGCCCAGTGACAGCGGCGTGGGCCGAGGACCGGAGCGCGGAGCGGACCTGCACATCAGGTCCCTCGCGGTGCCGTCAGTTCTAGCGGGGAACCGTGGTTAGTTACGGCGGCTGGCCAGGCGGGGCTCGATCGACTCGACCTTGGCCGACGCGCCCGTGCCTCGCTGCTCCTCCTCACCCTCGAAGGCGCCGAGTTCGGCCAGCACGTCCTCATCCGACGTGGCCCCGCCGTCGGCCGGGATGAGCGGCGTGGTCTTGGCCCGCGCGGCGGCCTCCTCGGCGCGGCGGCGGCGGAAGAACAGCACCTCCTCCATGAGCCCGAGCCCCACGTAGGTGCTGGTCAGGAGCATGAACACGAACGCGGACGGTACCTTCTTGTAGAAGATGGCGATGAGCCCCGAGGCCACGATGGCGCTCGCCACGGTCACGGTGCGGCGCGACAGCCGCAGATCCTTGAATGAGCGGAAGCGGACCCGGCTCACCATGAGATAGGACAGCACCAGCACCACCACCGCCAGCGCCGCTTGCCCCACCTCGATGAGCGACCCGCCGAGCTGGTAATTGAGCCCCACCAGGCACACCAGCACGCCCGCCGCCACCGGCACCGGCAACCCGAGGATGTACTTGCCGGGCGTCGTCTTCTTATCGTCCACCTCCTGGAGCGCCAGCACGTTGAAGCGCGCCAGCCGCAGCGCCGCCGTGGCCACGAAACAGAACACCACGAGGAGCCCGAGGTGACGGCCCACGTAGGGGATCCGCGACGTCAGCCGGTCGAGCCCCCAGCGGTACATCACGAGCGCCGGCGCCACGCCGAAGGTCACGAGGTCCGACAGTGAATCGAGCTGCAAGCCGAGCGAGCTCTGGGTCTTGGTCAGGCGCGCCACGCGGCCGTCGGACATGTCGAAGAAAAAGCCGTAACTGATGGCGATGGCGGCCTGATACAGAAGCGCCATGCTGGCCGACCCCGAAGACACGGTGGCGATGGCGAAGAACCCGCAGAACAGGCTCGCCAGCGTGAACAGGTTCGGGAGGATGAGGAACGTCTTGCGTAGGTTCATTGGAATGAATGCTACCACGTCCCGCCCCCCGAGGCGGCCCGGTTCGCTGGTGTAGGCCTACAGCTGCCGGCAGCTAACGGCGGGGCGGCAGGGGCGCCTCGTAGTCCACACGGACCAGGGACAAACCGTGCGGCGGCGCCGTCGGTCCCGCCAGGCGCCGGTCGCGCGACCGGAGGATCTCCTCCACCCGGTCCGGCGAGATGCGCCCCCGCCCTACGTCCACCAGCGTGCCCACGATCACGCGCACCATGTTCTTGAGGAAGGCGTTCCCCTCGACCTCGATGGTCACGAGGTGCCCTTCCCGCCGCACGTCGAGCCGCCAGACCGTGCGCACCGGGTTCTTGCGCTCGCAGTCGGCCGCGCGAAAGGCGTTGAAGTTGTGTTCCCCCACCAGCGCCGTCGCCCCCGCCTGCATCGCGGCTACATCGAGCGTTCGCTGCACGTGCCAGCTCGTCCGCGCCAGGAACGGGTTGCGCGTCTCCGCGTTCCAGACGCAGTAGCGATACATCTTGCCCCGCGCGTCGTAGCGCGGGTCGAACTCCCGCGACACCTCGTCCACGGCCAGCACCGCGATGCTCCGCGGCAAGAGTGCATTGAGCCCGCGGCGCAGCTGGTCGATGCCGAGCCGTGTCGGGCTCGAAAAGGCCGCCACCTGGGCGAGCGCATGCACCCCCGCATCCGTCCGCCCCGCCCCGCGCACCGCCGCCATCGCCCCGGTGAGCCGGACGAGCGCATCCTCGAGCGCCGCCTGGATCGACACCCCATTCGCCTGCCGCTGCCAGCCAGCGAACTCGGTCCCATCGTACTCGAGGACGAGGCGGAAGCGCCGCGTCCCCTCATTCATGACCAGAGGTCCTCGGCCCCGCGCGTCGGGGCCCATCTGAAGTCAGAATTCGAACGCCAGGCCGGCGTTCCAGGTGAGGTGCGACAGGACGATCTTTTCCTTGGAGTTGAACCCATTGATCCAGCCGTAATTCAGCTCGGCGAAAACATACACGTGGTTGATGCCCAGCTCAGCATCCATCACCTGGGCCGCCGCAGGATCAATGATATCGAGCAGGAATGCCAGCCCGGGATGCGCCACGAGCCCCCACGTGCCGCCGATGGCCCGATCCACCGCCCCGTTCGGCTCCCGGAACCCGGCCAGCCCATTGGCGTTCTCCGCCCACCACAGGTAATAGGCGATCCCGCCCTTGAGGTACGGCACGAGGGGCACCCGCCACCGCTTGGCCAGCACGTCGAACCGGTAGATGAGCTCGAGGGTGAGCGGAAGCACGCTGAAGGCCGTGCGATCGCCCGAGCGAGTGCACGGCGCACTGTTCACCGCGTCCACGCAGATCACCCCGCCGTCCCCGTAGGCCAGGGCACGCGCCGTGCGTCGCATGATGCCGACCGACGCCCCCACCCCGAGACTCCCGAAGCCGTGCCAGAATTGCCAGTCGAACTCCACCGTCGTGAGCAGGCGTGCCGACGGAGGGTTCAACTTGGTCACGACGTTGTTGCTGACCGTCGGCGAGCCGAACACATCGGCGAACGGGTGACGGTCGCCAAGGCCGGGCGAGGAATCGACGGCCGGCAGGTAGGGACCGAACTTGATCTCGAGCGCAAACCGCTGCGGCGAACGGTAGTTCTCCGGGCGGGGGCTCAGCGGTCGCAGCCGCTGCCCCAGGGCGGGCCAGGGCGCCAGCCCCAGGAGCAAGACCACCCACACGCCCCAGCGTCCGGACCTCGAGCCCGCCCCCCTCCTCGTGATCGTCCTCACGGGCGTCCTCACGATGCCTGCTCCTGGGCCTGCGCTTCCACCCCCAGCGCGAGGGCGTGCCAGAGCCGCCGTCGCATCGGCCAGGCCGCACACGCGGCCGCGAGCAGCACCAGGCCAAGGGGCCCGAGCGCGAGCCACAGCCACGCCATCGCGATCACCGGCCAGAGCGCCATGCGGACGAGCCAGCGCAGCGTGCCGTGGGCGGGGTCGGCGATGTACTTCGCCGGCCCGGGCGAATTCCGGTAGTACCAGTCGACGAAGGCACGTCCCCGCTCGCTCGGCAGGAGCACCTCGTCACGGAAGCGGCGCAGCACCTGCACGTAAGGGCTCTCGTAGCTGCCATAGGCGGCCGTGGCGATGAAGCAGAAGCCCTGCGCCTTGCCACCCTCGTTGCGGAAGTGGGTGTAGAAGTCCTCCACCTGCTGCGCCCGCGCGCACACCACGCCGCTCGCCGCCCTGGCGTTGCCGTTGTTGTCGATGCCGACGAGCACGAACTGATAGGTCTCGTTGTTGGTCAAACCCGTGACGCGCGCCTGGCGCGCCGTGGCGTCGATGCTGTTGGTGCACAGGTAACGAGGATCCAGCTGCATCAGACCCGAGGGCGTAACCACGCCCGAACAGCTGCCACCCCCCGTGCCTGCGTCGCTCCCCCCGCCGCCACCGCTCGCATCGGTCCCACCCCCCGTCGCGCCGTCGGTCCCGCCGTCGGTCCCGCCGTCGGCCGCGCCCGCATCGCTCCCCGTGCCCCCATCCACGACGCTGCCGGTCGGGGCGGGATACGTCGTCGTGGCGTTATCGATGTACTGGCGCCGCAGCCCCTCGGACGTGCAGACCGAGTAGTACTGTCTCGAGGAAGACTTCCCCGGCACCGGCTGTCCATCGGCCGTTGCGCACAGCACCTGGTAGCGCTGGGGCTGCGTCGAGGTCGCCGTGGGGTTCTGCCACCGGATCGTGACCGCGCCGTCCCCGCCCAGGGCCGGATCCGTCGTCGCGTACGCGGGGACATCGGGCAGCTGCGTCCGCGACGGGAGCTGCAGCATGCAGTAGTTGTCGCTCGACGAGCCGCTCGTAGTGAAGATGAACCAGATGGAGTTGGTCGCCGAGGCCCCGTCCGTGTCCCCCGTGGGGCAGGCCTCACCCCCGGGCAGGAGCAGCGCTTGCGCGGGGATGCGCTGAAAGAGCGGCGCCGAGGATCCTCTCCCGCCGGTCTGGAAATCGGTGTGCGAGATGTCCCGCTGCGACACCTCCCGGCACAACGTGGAGGTCGACGTCCGGTTGGCGGTAACATTGCACTCCCGGCCCACCCACACCGCGAGCGATTGGATCTCGGGGCCAAGGAAGCTCGTGAGCTTGATCTCCGCATAGAGCTGCGGGCGGTCCGGGTCATCGCACGTGCACTCGGCCCGGTCGAGCACGCTCCCGCCCGTCGCCAGCGGGACCTCGTGGAGCTTGCCATCGCTCTGCAGGACGGCGAGGGTCATCGAAATACCGGCGCTCTGAACGCTGCTCCCCGAGCAGTTAAAGGTCGCCGGTGTCGTCGTCGTTTGTGCCAGGGAAAGACGCGGCAGCGCCGGTAGGACGGCGGCCAGCAGCAAGGTCCAGGTCCAACGCATGCGGCTCCGCGAATGCAAGCGAGATGCCCCCCGGCTGCTCGACGAGCTCTCCTCGCGGCGCCCGTCTCCGGACGCCATCCCGTCACAGCGGGCGGCCCGGGCTGCGACAAAGTGGCAAGAGGACCTTTTCGATCGATATCTACAGGCCATGGCGTATGGATCCATCCTCCGCTCGTAGGCCCGCGGGGTCAATCGTCGAGATGGATCGCCCCGTCGCCCCGTTCGCCCGCCACATCCCGTAGGAGATAGGCCGCCCGCGCCTCGGCATCGTCCGGGTAGCGGGCCAGGGCGTGCATCAACTTGCACACCGCCGCCTCGAGCCCCATGTCGCCGCCCGACAGCGCGCCCGCCTCGGCGAGCACCGAGCCGTTGAGGTAGCGCCCGAGGTCCACCGCCCCCGCCCGCGCCTGGGTCACCACCAGCGCGGTCACCCCCGCCTCCACCGCCTGCCGCAGCGCCGGCACGAGCGAACGCACCCGCAGCGGCACGTTGCCCGTGCCAAAGGCCGCGATCACGAGCCCCCGCAGCTCCGCCTCCCCCTGCCCCGCGTCCACGAGGCGCGACAGCACCGCCGGGTCCATGCCCGGCGTCACATACAGCACCGCCACCCGCGGATCGAAGGCCGGCTCACAGCGGAACGGACCCGCCGGCCGCCGCACGTGCGACGCGATCTCCACGTCCAGCCCGAGCCGGGCGAGCGGCGGACAGTTGGGCGAGCCGAACGCCGAGTACGACCAGGCGTCGCCCTTGGTCGCCCGGTTGCCGCGCAGGAAGCGGCCATCGAAGCAGATCCCCACCTCCGGCAGATCGCGCGTCGCCAGATCCACCGCGTCCACGAGGTTGCGCCGCGCGTCCGTGCGCACCTCGCCGAGCGGACGCTGCGACCCCGTCATCACCACTGGCCGGTCGAGCCCCTCCAGGGCAAACGACAGCGCCGCCGCCGTGTAGGCCATCGTGTCCGTGCCGTGCACGATGACCATCCCATCGGCCCACTCGCGCGCCACCGCCACCTCCTCGGCGAGCGCGCTCCACTCGTCCGGCCCGATGTCCGACGAGTCCACGTTGCACAGGATGCGGGTCTCGATGTGGGCCAGGCGCCGGAGCTCCGGCACCTCGGCCACGAGTTCATGGGCGAAGCGGTCCGGGGCGAGCGGTGGCCGTGTCCCGCCCCGCTCGGCATCGGCCTGCGCGTCGCGCGGCGGCATGCCGATCGTACCGCCGGTATGAAGGATGGCGACTCGTCGCACGAGGTCTTGTCCTGGCTTGGGGTTCGAGCTTGGGCTGGCTGGCTGGATTGATCAGCGGCGGCGGAAGACCGGGGGCGGCGCTCCTGCTCCGCCCCCGTGGAAGACCGGCGCGGGCGCATGATAGACCGGCGGCGCCACCGGGGCCGGTCCGCGGTATGCCGGCGCGGGCGCCTGATAGGCCGGGGCCGGCGCGTGGT
>DATAGU010000090.1:0-17526 GCA_036263495.1 Polyangia bacterium
GTCGCATGGGCAGCCGCGAGGCCGACCGCGAGGTGGCCAAGGGTCCGGGTTGGGCCGCGCGGGATACCGGCCGCACCTCCGGCGCCGAGGCCACGCGCGAGATCGCCAAGGGCCCCGCATGGCCCACGCGCGATACCGGCCGCACCTCCGGCGCCGAGGCCACGCGCGAGGTCGCCAAGAGCCCCGGGTGGCCCACCCGCGACACGGGCCGCACCTCCGGCGCAGAGGCCGCGCGCGAGGTCGCCAAGGCCCCGGGGTTGCCGAGCCGCGACACGGGTAAGATCACCGGGCCGCAGGCCGACCGGGGGATGGCCAAGACATCGGGGTGGCCGAGCCGTGACACCGGCAAGGTCGCGGAGAGAGAGCTCGATCGCGCGGCGGCGGGGGGGCTGACTCGCCCGGCCCGGGACACCGGCCGTGTGACCGGGCAAGAGGCCGAGCGCGAGACCCCGAGGGCCCCGAACTGGCCCCCACGCGACCCCGGCAAGATCCCGGAATAGGGCACGCCGATCCCCTCCTCCAAGTCGAGCGGGATGCCCGCTCCCCCGACCGACCCCACAATGGAGATCGAGATGGGCGGCGGGCACTGAGCGCGCGTCCCGCCGCCCCGGACGAACACCCTGGGCGCGAGGAGGCTGCCGATGAGCGAAACCATCATCCCCCAGAGCGAGGTCTTGCGTCAGGCGCTGCGCTGGATCTCGGCTGAGCGCGTCACCCATCCAAACCAGCCGCTGCGCAGGCTCATCGAGGACGCGGCGCTGCGCTTCGATCTCTCCCCCGCGCAGCAGGAATGGCTGCGCGCCACCCTGCGCTGAGCCCGCCCGCCGACCTTCAGACGCCGGACACGGGCCCGATCAGATCAGCCGGGACCGCCAGCGCAGCAGATCGCGCAGCGTGAGCACGCCGAGCACGCGCCGGTCGGACGCCAGCACGAGGATGCGATGGATGCCGCGGCTCGCCATCAGCGTGGCCGCCTCCGCGAGCGGCGTGCCCTCGGGCAGCGATACGACGTGCGGCGTCATGAGGTCGGCCACGCGCAGCCCGGCGCCCCGGTGCCGCATGAGATCGAGGAGCGACACCACGCCGATGGCGCGGCCGTGGCTGTCGACCACCGGCACGCCGCTCACGTTGCGCGCGAGCATGAGCCCGGCCAGGTCCGCCGCCAGCACGTCGGAGCGCACGCACATCACGTCGCGCGTCATGGCGTCGCCCACGCACGGCTCGGCCGGGTTCGACGGGATCTCCGTCCCGGTCATGCAGAGCAGGCGGACCTCGGCGTCTCCGGGGCCGCCGCCCGGCGTCGGATGGATCGCCATCCCCCGCCCGCCCGGGCACAGCATGCACTCGTCGAGGGAGACGGTGCGCTGCTGGAGTGGGCAGTCGACGGTGAGCTGGGTCCGCACCGCGCCCGTGGTCTCTACCGTCTCGACCCAGTGGATGGGAAGCTCATGAGTGTCCGCCGGTTCGTCCATGTCCATCTCCCTGCCCACGGAGCCCGAACGCCCGTTCGAACTCTCGCTGGGAAGATGGAGCAGGTTCCATGCCTCTCCGATCCTGGCTTTCGACGCGGCGGTGCTCGCCCGGGAGGCGCGATTTCGCGCAAACATTGCGACGGGCCCCGGAACCACACGCGTTCCTTGCGCGGTCCACGCGCGAGCGACTCGCGGCTCGGCGGCTCGCCGCGCGTGAGCGGGCGTGCATGAGCCCGGTTGAACTCCAAGCCATATCCATGCGATAGGTGAGCGCCGATGCCCCATCCCGACGGAAACAGCCCCTCTCCTACGACCTCCCGAGAGGCGCCGCTGCGCCGCGCCGCGTTCTACGATGTGGACGGCACCCTCATCCGCACCAACATCGTTCACGCGTTCGCCTGGTACGCGCGCCACCAGCCCACGCTCACGGGCTCGCTGGCCATGACCGTGAGCACGGCCCTCTCGGTGCCGCTCTTCGCCGCCGCGGACAAACTCTCGCGCAAGGCCTTCAACGAGCTGTTCTATCGCTACTACCGCGGCCAGTCCGAGGACCGCCTGGTGCTCCTCGCCGAGCAGCTCTTCGAGGACGTGATCCGGCCGAGCATCTTCCCGCGCGCGCCCGAGCTCATCGCCGAGTCGCGCCGCACCGGCTGCCTGCAGGTCATCGTCACCGGGGGGCTCGACTTCACCGTGCGCCCGCTCGCGCGCTACCTCGGCATGGACGACTTCATCGCCAACCGGCTCGAGTACACCGACGGCTACGCCAACGGCCGCCTGGCGAAACCGTTCGTGGCCGGCGCCACCAAGGCCGAGATTATGCGCGACTATGCCGCCCGGCACGGCATCGACCTCGCCCGCTGCTGGGCCTACTCGGACAGCTACTCCGACTACCCCATGCTCGCCGTGGTCGGTCACCCGACGGCGGTCAACCCCGATTTCCGACTGCGCTCGACCGCGCGGTCCTATGATTGGCCGATCCTCGATCTCGGCTGAAACAGAAAGGCAAGACGGATCCCATGCGCGCACTACGCCCCCGTACCCGCGGCGCCGGCGACGAGAACGTGGTCCTCATCGACACCGACTCCGCGCCGCGCATCCTCTTCTACGGCGAGGACTTCCTCTGCGAGGATCTGCCCATCGGCACCCGCGTCATCTACCCGCACCGGCCGCTCGTCGGCCTGCCGAACCCGCGCGCCGCCATCCGCTACGCCCTGAACCACCCCGAGGGCTTCGAGCCCCTGCATGCCCTGCTCGAGCCGGGCATGAAGATCACCATCGCCGTGGATGACATCTCGCTGCCGCTGCCGCCCATGCAGCGGCCCGACATCCGCGAGACCATCCTCGACATCGTCCTCGAGATGCTCGCCGACCACGGGGTCGACGACATCCACATCATCATCGCCACCTCGCTCCACCGCCGCATGACCGCCGCCGAGACGCGGCGCATGGTGGGCGACAAGGTCTTCGACGCCTACTGGCCCGAGCGCCTCTACAACCACGACGCCGAGGACCCGGACGGCATGGTCGTCCTCGGCAAGACGCCCCACGGCGAGGTCGTCGAGACCAACCGCCGCGCCGTCGAGTCCGACCTCGTCATCTACGTCAACATCAACCTCGTGCCCATGGACGGCGGCCACAAGTCCGTCGGCGTCGGCCTGTGCGGCTACGAGAGCCTCAAGGCCCACCACACGCCCAAGGCGATCGTCGAGTCGCGCTCGTTCATGGATCCCAAGCAGTCGGCGCTCGCCCACTCGGTCGAGCGCATCGGCCGCGTGTGCGACCAGCACATGCGGGTCTTCCATATCGAGACCGCGCTCAACAACCGCATGTTCAGCGGGCCGATGTCCTTTTTGGCCAAGAACGAGGACGACTTCACCGAGGCCGACCGGCTCAAGTTCCAGGCCATGAAGTGGACCCTCGAGAAGACCCCGCGGGCGCTCCGCCGCGAGATCTTCATGCGCGTGCCCGCCGCCTACGAGCTCATCGCCGTGCACGCCGGCGCGACCGAGCCCGTGCACGAGAAGATCCTGGAGAAGTGCCACGAGCAGTACTGCATCCCGGTCGAGGGCCAGGCCGACATCCTCATCTCCGGCATCCCGTACATCTCGCCCTACAACGTGAACTCGAAGGCGCTCAACCCGCTCCTCGTGCAGGTGATGGCGCTCGGCTACTACTTCCACATGTATCGGCACAAGCCGCTCCTCAAGAAGGGCGGCGTCATGATCGTCGCCCACCCCTGCTCCGACGCCTTCGACCCCGAGCACCACCCGTCCTACATCGAGTTCTTCAACCGCCTCCTCCCCGAGACGCGCGACGCCTACGTGCTCGAGCACAAGTACCAGGAGGAGTTCGCCAAGAACCCGACGTACATCGAGATGTACCGCCACGGGCACGCCTATCACGGCGCGCACCCCTTCTATATGTGGTACTGGGGCCAGGCCGGCCGGGAGCACGTGGGCAAGGTCATCTGCGTCGGCGCCGACAACAACACGGTGCCGGCGCTGCTCGGCTGGGAGCGCGCCGACACGCTGGCCGAAGCCATCTCGATGGGCCGCTCGATGATGGGTCGGAGCGCCCAGATCACCATGCTGCACCACCCGCCCATCCTGATGACCGACGTGCGCTAGCCTCACGCCTCACGCCCCCCGGCGGTCCCGTCCGTTCTTGACAAGAGCGCCCTCGCGCCGATGGTTGGCCCTGTGGGCTCCATGGGGCATCCTCTGGGGGAGGTGACCACGATGCGCGCTGCTCCCGATCCGATTCAACTGCAACAGCAGTTCGAGGACGGCCTGCGCCACTCGCGGGATCAGCTGGCCGTGATCCTGAGCAGCATCGGCGAAGCGATCATGGTCCAGGATGGCAACGGCAAGCTCATGTTCGCCAACGAGCTCGCGGCCCGCATGTGTGGTTTCGACTCGGTCGAGGAGTTCCTGCGCTCGCCCGTCTCAGAGGTGGTGCGGCGGTTCGAGATGCAGGACGAGCGGTTCCAACCCCTCATGCCCGACGCGCTGCCCGCCCGGCGCGTCTTCCGTGGCGAGCAGCCGCCCCCGATGTTGATCCGGTACCGCGCCCGCACCTCGGGCGAGTGGCGCTGGAGCCTGGTCCGGGCGACCCCCGTCCACAGCGTCGAGACCGGTCAGATCGAGTTCGCCGTGAACGTGTTCCGCGACGTGACCGAGGAGCGGCGGAGCGCCGACACGCAGCGGTTCCTCGCCGAGGCCGGCCAGATGCTCGCCTCGTCGCTCGACTACGAGGCCACGCTGGCGGCGGTGGTGCAGCTGGCGGTGCCGCGCCTGGCCGACTGGTGCGCCATCGAGATCCTGAAGGAGGGCGAGACCCTCCCGCGGCAGCTCGCGGTCGCCCACAGCGATCCTGCCAAGGTGGAGCTGGCGCGCGAGCTGCGCCGCCGCTATCCGCCCGACCCCGCGGTCCCCCTCGGCCTCATGCAGGTGCTCCGCACCGGGGAGCCCGAGCTCCTCTCCGAGATCCCGGACGAGCTCGTCCGGGCCCACGTCCAGCCCCCGGAGCAGGCAGAGCTCCTCCTCGAACTCGGGCTGCGTTCGTCGATGATCCTGCCGCTCCGCGTGCAGGGCCGGGTGTTCGGTGCCCTGCTCTTCGTGTCGGCTGAGTCGGGCCGGCGTTATGGCAAGGACGATCTGGCCCTCGCGGTCGAGATCGCGCGCCGCGCCGCGCTGGCGGTCGAGAACGCCCGGCTGTACCGCGAGGCGCAGGAGGCCGTGCGCCTGCGGGACGTGTTCCTCTCGATCGCCTCCCACGAGCTCAAGACCCCCCTCACCACGCTGCTCCTCCAGTCGCAGGCGCTGGTCCGCGACGTCACCCGGAGCGGCGCTCCCTCCCCTGATCGTTCCGGCGACCGGTTCCAGGAGCGCCTCCTCAAGCGGTCCGCGCACATCGAGAAGCAGGTCCTCCGCCTCGAGGAGCTCGTGAACGAGCTCCTCGACGTGTCGCGCATCACCGCCGGGCGGCTCGAGCTGAAACCGAGCGAGTTCGACCTCGTCGAGCTCGTCCAGGAGGTGATCGCCCGCTTCGAGGACGAGGCCGTGCGCGCCGGCTCCTCCATGACGCTGGTCGCACCGGACGGCGCGCGCGGCTCCTGGGATCGGCTCCGGCTCGACGAGGTGCTGACCAATCTCGTGTCGAACGCGCTCAAGTACGGCGCCGGACGGCCCATCGCGGTGGAGGTGGAGGTCGAGTCCGGAACGGTCCGGATCCGCGTGCGCGACCGCGGCATCGGCATCGCCCCCGAGCACCAGGGGCGCATCTTCGAGCGGTTCGTGCGGCTCGTGCCCGAGCGGGCTTACAAGGGCTTTGGTCTCGGGCTCTGGATCACGCGCCAGATCGTCGAGGCGCATGGCGGCACGATCCGGGTCACGAGCGAGACGGGTGAGGGATCCGTCTTCGTGGTCGAATTACCCGGGGCCTGTCCGACGCCGCGGGACGCGCTGTAGCCGTAGCGAGTGGGGGGAGGCCGTCGTCTCATCTTCGGCGGCGCTGGGCCGCGTCGATGAAACGCCTGGAGGTGGCGGCAGGCAGGCCGAGCGCGGTGAGCGCCTCGCCGATCATCTCCGGCGTGCCGCCCGCGCCCAGGCAACCGTTGAGCCGCGCGGCCACGCGCGAATCGACGAACTCCGTGTCGGAGTAGCCGGCGAACTCGCGCATCAGGTCGCCGTAGCGGCGCAGGTAGTACTTCTGGTGGTAGTCCTCGGCGCGGTGGAAGGCGCCGAGGGGCTCGACGGCGGTGTAGAGGGGTCGCTTGCGACGCGCCGATTGCGCCGCGCGGGTCCCTTCGGCCAGCGTGCGCTGCGACTTGTCGGCCACGAAGATCGCCGACCGATACTGGCGGCTGAAGGCGGGCTGCGTGGGCGCGTGGCTGCCCCAGAACAGATCGAGGAGTTGTTCATAGGAGATCTGCGTGGGGTCGTAGTCCACCTGCAGCGCTTCGCTGTGGTCGCCGAGATCATGGTAGGTGGGGCTCGGCGTGCTGCCGCCGGCATAGCCGACGCGCGTCCGCACGATGCCGGAGAGACGCCCGAACTGGGCGTCGGGTCCCCAGAATCAGCCCAGGGCGAAGGTGGCGGTCTCCACCCGGCCCGGCAACGAGACGTCCGGTGGCAGGAGGCGTGTCGGACCAGCAGACAGATGGGTCGTTTCCATGTCCAGGCTCCTCTATGAGAAAGAAAAGGAGATCATTCAAGGATACGGCGGCCCGGGCCGATGCGGCACGCTGCGGCCACGCGTCCCCACAACCTGACTCTGCTCCCCCCTGCTCTCCCAGTTCCCTCATGGCGGCGGGAGGCCCCTGGAGGTTCACGAAGATGCAACGACGACATGGCTTCCTGCTCGCCCTCGCGCTCCTCGGCCTGTGCGCCGCATCAGGCCCCGCGCGGGCCAACGAGGCGCGGGAGCGCTGGGAGCGCCTCTGCCAGATCCGCAAGGACAAGTTCGACCTCATCCTGCCCCAGGCCCTGCGCGAGAACGCCATCGACATGTGGATCGTGATGAACAAGGAGGGCCATTACGATCCCCTCTACGAGGACCTCGGCCGCGGCTACCCCGGGTCCGGCGGGGTGGGCTTCTACGTGTTCACCGACCGAGGCGGCGACCGCATCGAGCGCGTGGCCCTCGGCATGGACGGCTACCTCCTCGAACGCTGCCGCGGCGCCTATGACCGGGTGGTGGAGACCTTCGACCTGCAGAAGTTCGTCGCCGAGCGCAACCCGCGGCGCATCGCGGTCAACATGTCCGAGGAGATCGGAGCGGCCGATGGCCTGTCGCACACGGGCTGGCAGTATCTGACCAAGACGCTCGGCGAGCCGTGGGCGTCGCGGCTCGTGTCGGCGGAGAGACTGGTCTCGGACTTCCGCTCGCGCCGCGTGGCGAGCGAGATCGCGGCCTTCGCCGAGGCCGCCGAGCTTTCGCGCACGCTCGCCGAGGAGGCGCTGTCGAACCGCGTGATCACCCCGGGCGTGACCACGCTCGAAGAGGTAGCCTGGTGGCTCGAAGAGGAGCTGCGGCGGCGGGGCCTCGGTTCCTCCTTCGACATGCCCTCGGTGTACGTGACCGGGCCCAAGGGGATCGAGGCGCTGTCCGATGACCACATCATCGAGCGGGGCGACTTCCTCATCATCGACTGGGGGGTCTGCCACCTCAACTTCTGCACTGACATCAAGCGCCAGGCGTACGTGCTCAAGCCCGGGGAGCGAGCGGCGCCGCCCGGGCTCCAGCACGCCTTTGATGAGGCGCTCAAGGTGCGCGAGGTGATCCGGCGCACGGTGCGGCCGGGACGGCGCGCGGACGAGATGCTGCGCACGATCAACGAGAAGATCGCGCAGGCGGGCTACGTGCTCATGAAGGAGTTCAACCAGCCCACGGCAACGCCCAAGACCGAGGTGATCGTGGGCTGCCATTCGGTCGGCAACCTCGGGCACGGGGTGGGGCCGTCGATGGCGTGGTTCACGCCGCTCCGGCTGACCTACGAGATCCGGCCGACCAACCTGTTCTCGATCGAGTTCTTCGCCTACACGCCCGCGCCGGAGTGGGGCGGCAAGAAGGTGCGCATCCCGCTCGAGGACGACGCGATCGTGACCGAGCGGGGCCTCGAGTGGCTCTACCCGCCGACCGAGCGGATCCTGCTCATCAAGTAGCTCCCTCGGCGGGCGGATTCACGGCGCGCCGGGGTCGGTTACGTACAGGACGAAGCGCCCGCCATCTCCGGTGGCGCTCGTGGCGAGCGGCTCCGGGTCGCTGCAAGCCGCGCAGTACACCTCGATCCGCGCCCCGGCGATCCCGAGCCCCTCCCGGGTCTTCATCGTGCCGCCCACGTACAGCCCTCGCTTGAGGGTCACGTTCATGGAGGACGTCCCTGCCGGCAGGACGAGGTGGGCGCGCGCGAGCGCCCGACCGGCCGGCGGGTCCACGAACAGATCGATCGCCGCGGCCGGATCCAGGAGCAGCTGGAAGCCGCCGCTGCTGTCGGTGACCGTGGAGGGCGCCGCCCCGAGCCCGACCCGCTCGACCGCCATGACCTGGGCCCCGGCCACCGGCGCGCTGCCGTCGCTCACCACCCCCTGCAGTCGGACCTTGGCCGCGAGCTGCAGTCGCCAGGTGGCCTGCGCCGCCGCCGTCTGCGTCGTCGCCGTCACGCCCTCGGTGCGCCCGGCCGGCGGCTCGATGAGGACGTCGTAGGCCCCGGGCGGCACGAGCAAGGGGCCGAGGCTTCCGTCGGCCGCCGTGACCAGGGACGCCCGCACCATGCCGCTCACGTCCACCGCCGTCTGCCCCCCCACACGCAGCGTCGCCACCTGCGCGATCAGGCCGGGCGAGCGCACCGTCACCCGCGCCCCGCCGAGCGGCGTCACACCGTCCGCGGCGACCACGGTCCCGCGCACCGACACCCGACCGAGCCGATACTCCAGCTGGAAGTTGCTCCCCGTACCCACGGCGAGGGACGGCACGGTCAGGGTCGGCCAGTCGCTCGCCTCCACGATCATGTCGTACACGCCGGGCGCCGCCTGGAGGCGCCAGCCGCCCGTGGCGTCGCTCACCCCGATCCCAGAGGTGAGCGGACCCGCGCGCAGCGAGACGCGCGCGCCGGCGAGCGCACCGCCCAGATCGTCGCGGGTCGTCCCGGTCACGCTCACCCCGGCGTCCACGCCGAACGCGGTCCGCGACGCCAGCGTGATCCCCCGCTGCGCCGGCAGCTGCACGGGCGCGAGCGCCGCATCGAAGGGCGTGAGCACCGGCGTGTAGGTCTCCTGCCCGAGCAAGAGCGCCTGGAACTGACCGTCTGCCCCGGCCGTCGCCAGCACGTCGAGCCCCGAGGCCGCGACCAGGCGCACCGTCCCCGCCACCCCCGTGCTCCCGTTCGCTAGCTGGGCGCTCAAGGGGACCCCTTCGTCGATCACGAACGTGTTGGTGTCGATGGGCGTGTCCGCCGTGACCTTGAGGAGCGCGTCCTGCCGCGGCAGGTGCGCCAGGGCCACCGGCGGGGTCACGCGCAGGACCACCGTGGCCTGGGGCTGGGGTTCGACCGCCCGGTCGAGGAACACGGTCTGTCCGTCGCACGGGGTGCCGTCGTAGATGTTCCGGCCCTGGGCCGAGATCGTATACGAGCCGGGCCGCGCCACCGTGAACTCGATGCCCGTCTGGTGCGCGTCGCTGGCGACGTAATCGAGCGAGGTGCTCTCACCGGCGCGGATCACCCGCCACCGGAAGTCATAGATGCCGCCTCCCTGGCCCACCACGTTGGCCCGCACGGTCCCGGGACCCGTCATCTCGGGCGGCGTCAGCTCGATCGCGGCCGGGCAGTTCAAGAGGACCTGCCCATCGGTCCCGCCGTCGACGAGGCCGTTGGGAAAGTATCCACCGGAGCAGCCCGCGAGCGTCGCCGCGAGCGCCATGAGTCCGACGGTCTTCATCACCGGAAGCGTACGTTCCATGTCACCCACGATTGGCAGCTCTGCCGCACCGGCTCGGAAAAACAGATGTCGTTCGGGAAATCGCGCACGAGCGGGCACACGTCGTCCCCGACGTCGCAGGAAGGCGCCGGCCGGCCGGTCACGCTGTCCTGCACCATCACGCGCACCCGCACGAGCTCATCGACCAGGAAGGACTCGGGATCGAGCCGATACTCGGGCAAGGACCAGTCCCGCACCTCGCGCCACACCGGGTCGCTCTCGCGCCACAGGGACCAGATGAAGCGCGTGCGGTTGGTGGCCGGGAAAGGATCGTTGTCGTCGAGCACCTCGGTCACGCTGAAGCGCGCCGGGGCCGTCCGTCCGAGCACGTACGTCGCGCCGGGGGCCACGGGGGGATCGAAGCCGTCGGCGCACGCCGGCCGGTCGCCACCAAAGAGCAGCATCTGCTGGGCCACGCGTACGTTCGTACTGTCGGTGCTGCCCTGGGGGCCGACCTGGAGCTGGATGGTGTAGACGCCCGGCGTCTGGGCGACGAAACACACCGGCACCTGGCGGGTGGAGCTCGGCTTGGGCAGGTCGAGGGTGCTCGTCCCGGTCGCGGCCGTGGCGGGCGGGCACGGCCCCTCCACGAACCCGGCCGATCCGGCGGAGGCCGAACCCGGGGCGCTGACGGTCCAGTGATAGAGGAGGGTCGGGTCGGCCTGGGCGTCGCGATCGTTGGCGCTGCCGAGGAGGTCCACCCCGTGCCCGACGAGGTAATCGCCGCACGCGGTGCGGTTCTGCCCCACTTCGATCTGGGGATCGGGCGGGGCGTCGATGACCGTGATCAGGTAGGACGCCGCGGGCGAGTGCGCCCCCCGGCCATCCACCGCGACCACCGAGACATGGTGGTCGCCGGGCTCGGGAAAGGCCACCCGCACGTGGTGGGCCCCTCCGGACTGCTCGAAGGTGCTGAGGCCGTCCGCGTCGCGGCCGTCGACCGTCCAGAGGTACCCGAAGGTACCAGGCGCGGCCCGGCGGGCGTCGTCGGGATCGCTCGCCGACGCCTCGAGCTCCACGAAGTTCACCAGGATGCCCTGGAACTGCCCGCTCGTTTGCCGGTAGCCACGGATCAGCCCTCCCGGGGGCGTGAACGTCACCTGGAGCTGCACCTCCGGGGCCCGGTTGATCTCATCGATGAACAGGCATCCCGGCAGGTTGAGCAAGGTCAGGCAGGTGAGAGCCGCCCGGGCCCATGCTTGAACCCGAAGACCTTGAACGGGCGTGCGGGCTGGCAATGCGGATGGCCGAGAGCGGAGCATCATGGCGAATCCCCTGAGCGAGCCATCAGCAGGGAGCATGCCAGTTGCTAAAGTCCCTTGCTACGCCTCCCTGACCCGCCGCTCGGACCCGGACAGAGAGCGACCGGATCGCGACATGGATGTCATTGTTTGCGGCATTCGAGGCGAGGCGCATCGACCAGCACGCAGCCCGGGAGGATGTCCACGTAGCCGTGGTCGACCTCCTGTCCCTGCCGGAACAGCCGCACCTCGCGCGCCACGCCCGTGGTCTGACGCTGCGGCCCCGCGCTCGGCGGATCGTTGCCAAAGGCCACCTGGTCGCCACGGGATAGATGCAGCTGGACCAGCGTGGTCTGGCGAAAGTCGAAGCTCACTTCACTACGCTCGCCCGCGGTCACGGTCACGGCCCGTTCCTCCACCACGCCCTGAGGCCCCTGGCAGCGCACGCGGTGCGGACCGGGCGGAAGGCGCAGGGTCGGACGGACGTCACTGATCGCCAGGTGGCCATCCACTGTCCCGTTGCACCAGGGACGTGCACGCAGCACGAGTTCGCCATCGGTTGCGGTGGTGGCCGTGGCGGCGGGGAGCGCCGTGGCGGCACCGGACGCCCTGGGAGGGGCCTCAGGCGCGGGCCGGGTGGACGGCGCCCCCATCGCCGCGATCTCCTGGACTTGCGCGGCGCCCGGCGGCCTTCCCCCCGGCGGCCTTTCGCCCGGCGCTTCGCTGCCCGGCGCCGCCGGTCGCGGGCCCGGTCCCTGCGGTGCTCGCGCGGCCCGGATCCGGGGGGCTCCATTCTCTCGTCGCGGCTCCGCCGCCCCTGCCGAAACGCCGGGAGAGACGGCAGGACCCCGGGGCGGAGATGGCGGCCCGCTCATCCCGTTCCCACGCGCAGGTCCCCGCGCCGCCCCGAGCGGTAGGTCCCCTGTAACATGCGGTGCAGGCACAACCTCGCCGGCCGTCACGCCCTGGGCAGGACCGGGCGAGGACGGCCCCACTGCCGGCGTGGCGCGGTGCGAATAAGCAAACCATCCCCCCACCGACAGCGCCGCTGCCCCGAGCACCCCCGCCGCGACCAGCAGCCCTCGGCGCACCTGTCCCCGCCGCTCGATGCGCCGGAAGAGGCCGAGCGCCGTCGGCTCCTCCGGACGCCAGCCCAGCACCCGGTTGCACAGCATCAGGGCCTGCGCGAACTCGCCCAGGCGCATGGCCTCCTCCGCGCGCCTGAGTGAGCTGTCGATCACCCGCGCCTCGAGCGCCTGTGCATAGCCGCGGGGGTCAGCGAAATAGGCCGCCAGCTCGCGGTCCACATCTCCCAACCCATCGCTCCGCAACCCGGTGGAGAGCGCCTCGCCGAGCGCCGCCGCATCGGGCCAACGGGCCGACCGGTCCACCTGCAGGCACCGCTCCACCACCCGCTCGAGGTACCGCGGGATGCGCGGGTTGTGGGCCGACGGCGGTTTGTGCCGGCCGGCGCGCACCTGCAGGAGCAGGACGAGCGTCGGCTTGGCGGGAAACGGCAGGCAGCCGGCCGTCAGCTCGTAGAGGACCGTGCCGAGCGAGAACAGATCCGAGCGGCGATCCACCGTCTCCCCGGACGCCTGCTCGGGCGACATGTAGGCCGGCGATCCCATGATATGGCCCGTGGAGGTGACCGTCCCCCCCTGCTCCACCAGGCGCGCCACGCCGAAGTCGCACAGCACGAGGCGCCCCCCCTCGTCGACCATCACGTTCTCGGGCTTGAGGTCGCGGTGCACCACCCCGGTCTGGTGGGCCGTGTGCAGCGCCGCCGCCAGCTTGCAGCCGATCATGGCGGCCACCTCGGCCGGCGGCGTGCCGTGCTCGCTGATGAAACGCCGCAGCGTGGGGCCCCGGATGAGCTCCATGACCAGGCACGCCGGCCGCTCCCCTTCGGCCGGCAAGTAGTCATGAAGGGTGAGCACGTGGGGGTGACGCAGCGACGCCACCGCGCGCGCCTCGCGCACGAAGCGCGCCTGCCCCTCCTCCTTGTCGTCGAGGAAGGGGTGCATCACCTTGATGGCCACGGCGCGGCCGAGCTCCACGTCCTCGGCCCGGTACACCGACGCCATCCCCCCCTGACCGAGCTTCTCCACCAGGCGGTAACGGCCGAATTCGGCGAGGTGCGGCGGGATCCCCTGCGGCGGCATGGGCTCGGCTTGGCGGTCTCAGCCCTTGCCGCGTTGCAGCTTCTGGCGCATCTCGGCAAAGCGCTTGAGCAGATCGAAGTGCTGCGCGCGAAAGGCCGCCAGGTACCGCCGTTCGCGTTGCGTGCCCAGGAACGCCTCGCGCAGCTCGTCGAGGCGTTCGAGGATCTGCGTCGGCTCGGTGAACTTGGGGATGAAGGGGATCACCTTCGACACCTCAGCCACCATCACGCTCCCCGGCTGCTGCGACGTGGGGTGGGTGTAGACGAGCGACAGGGTCTCGTTCGACTGCCCCTTGATGGCGCGCACCACCATCGAGCCCGGCAGATCCCCGAGGTTGTCGCGCACGAGCACGATATGGAACCGCTCGCGCCCCACCCGGTCGAGCGCCTCGCCGCCGCTCGCGGCCCCGAGCAGCGCATAGCCGCCCTTGGCCTGCAGCATGCGGCCGAGCTCGCGCTGCAGCCAGGTGTCGTGGTCCACCACCAGGATCCGCATCTCCCCTTCGCCCTGCGACTCGGCATGGCCCGAGGCGCGCTCAGCGAGCTCGGTCGCCTTGCAGTACTGGGTGATGAGGAGCTGCATCATGTCCTCGTGCAGCGCCGCCGCCTCTTCCACCAGGCGCGTCGTCTCGGTCGTGCGCCGCCGCATGGCCGCCACCTCGATCACCCGCTGCTGCAGGTACGGCACCTGATCCGGAGCCTTGATGATCACGTCGTTCGCCCCGGCGCGGAACGCCCCCACCGCCACCTCGAAGGTGCGGCGCGCGGACATGACGAGCGCCACCGAGGCCGGCGAGTTGGCCACGATCTTCTTCATCCACTCGAGCCCCTCCTCGGGCCGCGGCGTGTCGATGTCCACCAGCACCACCGCAAAGTGCTTCTCCCGTGCCAGGGTCACCGCGTACTCCGGGTCCGCCACCGCCGTCGGCGCCAGCCCCGCCGACGCGAGGAGCGACTCCAGGCCCTTGCGCACCCGCTCATCGCCGTCGACGATCAGGACCTCCTGACCCTCGGCCTGGCTCGGCTGGCCGCCGGAGTGACCCGGCTGACTCGGCTGACTCGATTCTTTGGGTGGGGCCATCATCCCCCTGCGATCTTGAACGTATAAGAGGTCGCGAATTCGCCGGCCGGCGGCCGCGGGAACTGCCACTCGGCGAGCAGGTGTTCGAGGCAGCTCGATAGCTGCGTGTTGTCGGTGTTGTTGCTGACCGTCTTGATGCGCCGCGCCCGGCCCTCGCGGTCGATGGTGAACTCGATCTCCACGCGGGCGGTCGGCAGGGACGTCTCGTTCTTGAAGGCGCGCTCGTAGCAGCCGCTCCACTGGGCGCGGCGCGTCTTCACCACGAACACGATGCCCTCGGCCATGATCTCCCCCTGCCGCTCTTCGGCCAGCGCCTCTTCATCGAGGGGTGTGCGCTCCCCGTTGTCCTCCGGGAGGGCCACAGGGGCCGAAGAGGTGGGCTTGGGCGCCGCGGCAGGTGGGGCGGGCACGGCCGATGGAGCGCTCGGCGCCTTCGGCGCGGGCGCCGCCGCGACGGCAGGTCCCCCGGCAGGAGTAGTCGGGCCCCCCTTCGGAGCGGTCGGTGCCGGAGCCGTCTTGGCGACCGCAGGGGGCGGCGATGGGGCCGGCGCAGTTCGTCCGGGTCCCGCTGCGGATCCACGAGCCGACTCCACGCCCGCGGACGCCTTCGCCGGACGCGGAGGCTTCCCCTCGTGTCCCCCTCTACCCGGGGCCGACGGATCGGCCGCGACCGCGGGGGACTCCGGGGCCACGGGCTCTGGCATGGAGGGCGGCACCTGCGGCGCAGGATCGCGTCGGGTGATGGTCTCCCGGGTCGGCGCGGGAGCGGCCGGTGCTGCCTGCCAGCGGCGATAAAGATAGATCCCAGCGCTCGCGCCCAGCGTGGCCGCGACCAGCGCCACCGCCATCATGTTGAGCAGCTGGGGCCCGCGCGGCCGGGCGAACTCGTCTTCTTCTTCCTCGATGGGTGCCTTGGCGTGAGGCGCCGCGCTCACCGCGGTCGCAGGTGGAGTCGGCCGTCCTGCGTCGCCCTGGATCGCCACGGGGGCGTGGGGCGTGGGCGGCTCCACCGGCGGCTCCAAGCGCTGCGTCACGGCAGGCGATGGCGCTTCCGCCGGAAGCGCCGCGCCGCCCGCCAACTCTCCTTGGGGAGGCGGCGCGAGCTGTACCAGGCGCCCGCCACAGCGCCCGCAGAATGCCCCGGTGTCGGCCGGCAACGACGCCTGGCAATGGGGGCAACGCGTGGCGTTCATCGACTGTAAAGTATACAGGAATCCGGCCTCCCCGGTGCGGCCCATCGGCGCTGCCGCGAGGCCGCCGACCCGGCCCCGGCCCTGGTGCCTCCAGACGAGCCCTCTGCCGGGCAGCGCTTGCCCTCCTGGCTGTTGGCTCCATATTTCTTGTGATAGCGTTTCGCCGCATGCCCCCGGTGCCCACCCTTGCCCTCGTGCCACCGGGTATCCCTGGGCCTGTGCCCAGACCCTGCTTGCGCCGTGCAGGCGCAGGACACAACTCACGTTACCCCTATGCCATCGGAGATGAACGCCCAGATGCACCCATCGACATCGACCGATATGTCCCGTAAGTCCGTCCGAAGTCGCCACTTCCGCCACGCCGGAGGTTTCCTCCTTCAGGCCTGGCTCCTCTGCTTCGCGCCCGTCCTGGCCTTCGCCCTGGCTCCGGCCCGCGCCACGGCGCAGGAGGCCACGCCCGCGCCCATCAAGGTCGTGGTGTTGCCCTTCAGCGGCCCGACCCAGAGCGCGGAGCGCGCCCGCGCCCAGGTGCTCAAGGCGCTCGGCAAGAAGTACGAGATCGTGCCGCAGGAGACCTGGGACCAGGCCATGCAGAAGCAGGCCGGCGCCGCCAACCCGACCGAGGGTCTCATCGCCACGGCCCGCGACCTGGGCGTCCAGGTGATCGTCACGGGCTCGATCAAACGAGAGAAGAACGTCTGGATGCTGGCCATCAACGTTCGCCAGGGCGCCACCGGCCAGTCGATCGAGAAGAAGGCCTATGTCCTGCGCTCGCCGAGCCTCACCCAGACCGCGGCGCGCGGCATCCTGACCGACATCCCGCCGCTGGTGGACAAGGTCGGCGCCATCCCGCCGCCGCCACCGCCCAAGCCCTCCGAGCCACCGCTCCCGGCGCTCCCGGAGGACACCGAGAACCCCCTGCTCTTCAAGCCCAAACCGAAGGCGCAGCCGAAGCGGCCGGCCTGGGCGCCCTACTTCGACATCTCGGCCGCCTTCGAGCTGTCAGGCCGCCGCTTCGGGTTCCAAGAGAGGGGCCAGCCCGAGTTCCGGTCTGTCCTGTCACCGGGCCTGCGCGTCGACGTCAACATCTACCCCCTGGCCGGCCTCTCCAAGCGCGAAGGCAACGCCAACCGCTTCGTGCAGGGCCTCGGCTTCGGCGCCACCCTCGATTACATCTTCTGGCCCGACTCCGTCGTCTGCGCCAACCGCGACGCCAACGGCAACTGCCTCAACCCGGGCACGGAACGCTACGCGACCCAGGAGCGGCGCATCGAGGCGGGCCTGCGCTGGCGCTGGAGCATCGTCAACCGCGCGACCAGCCCTGACCTGCTCATCAACGCCCAGTACGGCCAGCACCTCTTCAGCATCGCCAAGCTGGCCAATGGCCAGGACGTGGGCCCGCCCGACGTCACCTACCAGTACCTCACGGTCGGCGCCGGCCTCCGGATCCCGGTCCACCCCGTCTTCGCGCTGCTCGCCAACTTCAACTATCACATCGTGTTCAACACCGGCTCCATCCACACCGACCAGGAATATGGCTCGGGCGGCGCCTGGGGTCTGCGCGCCCACGTCGGCGGCGAGGTGCGCATCTGGAGGGGGCTCATCGTGCGGGTGGCCGGCTTCTACGAGCGCTTCGGCTTGTCCTTCGACAACTCCGCGGTGGGCTCGAACGGCCTCCCGGTCAAGATCACGACCGGCAACGCCACCGACCAGTACTACGGCCTCTGGGGCGGCCTCGGCTACGTGTTCTGATGCGGGCCCGCTAGGAGCCTGTTGAAGAAATCTTTCTCCCCCTGGGGAAAGACGGCAGCAGCATGCGTCCGGTCTTGCCGGGCACAGACGAATCCATCTCACTGAAGCCTGAAATATGGAGAGAGCCCCCCCCTAAAGGACCTTGG
>DATAGU010000091.1:0-2179 GCA_036263495.1 Polyangia bacterium
CTTTCCTTCTATCTGCAGGCCAAGTCAGAGGGACCCGTGCTTTGTACCATCACGACCCATCGCGATTGGCAGATCCTCGATGGCCCCCAAGAGGGCGTGGTCGCAAGGGTCGGTGTCGTGCGCCAATGAGGGGGCCTCTACTCTGAAGATACAGGCCCAACCGTCCCAGCCTCCCCCAGCTCCAACAGACCGAGACCAGCGACTCTCCATGACCACCGAAGAAGAAACTCATCGAATGTGGGTCTCCTTGAAACCCGATGCCTCGAGTTCCGTCCAGATTTCCTCGGACGCCTGCGACCGATTCAGCAGCTGAAGCTTCCACCGCCCCAACCCATCTTCATGGATGCCATCCGTGCCAGCGGGCGGGCATGGCTCCCGCGGTGCCCGGGCGGGCCTATCTCTCCAGGTGCGTTCCTCTCCCTGGAGATCGTATGCGTCTGTCTGACAAGCTCGCCCGCTGGTCTCTCCTGCGCCAGATCCGGAACCGCGACGCCGCAGGCCTCGGCGAGAGCTCTTTCTCCGCCCGCAGTGAGGCGCTGCGCCCGCGCACCGAGCGCGCCACGGAGGTGATCCGCTCCGTCTGCCCGTATTGCGCGGTCGGCTGCGGCCAGCTCGTCTACGTCGAGGACGGGCGCATCAGCAACATCGAAGGCGACCCCGACTCCCCCATCTCGGGCGGCTGCCTGTGCCCCAAAGGCTCGGCCACGTTCCAGCTCGTCACCGGCCAGCACCGCGAGAAGGAGGTGCTCTACCGTCGCCCGGGGGGCACGGCCTGGGAGCGCATCCCGCTCGCCCAGGCCATGGACATGGTGGCCGAGCGCGTCCAGCGCACGCGCGACGCCACCTGGGAGGAGACCGAGCCCGGCGGCACCGAGGTGCACCGCACGCTCGGCATCGCCCACCTCGGCGGCGCCACCCTCGACAACGAGGAGAACTACCTCATCAAGAAGCTGTTCACCGCGCTCGGCATCGTGCAGGTCGAGAACCAGGCGCGAATATGACACTCCTCCACGGTCCCAGGTCTGGGACTGTCGTTCGGCCGCGGCGGCGCCACCACCTTCCAGCAGGACCTCGAGAACGCCGACTGCATCGTCATCGAGGGCTCGAACTTCGCCGAGTGTCACCCCGTCGGCTTTCGCTGGGTGATGGCCGCCAAGGCGCGCGGCGCCACCCTCATCCACATCGATCCGCGCTTCACCCGCACGAGCGCGATGGCCGACCTCCACGTGCCCATTCGCGCGGGCAGCGACATCGCCTTCCTCGGCGGCCTCATCCGCTACATCCTCGAGAACGAGCGCTACTTCCGCGAGTACGTGGTCGCCTACACCAACGCGGCCACGCTCCTCAAGGAGGACTACCGCGACACCGAGGACCTCGACGGCCTGTTCAGTGGCTGGGACGCCGAGGGGCACAAGTACGACCCCCGCTCCTGGCAGTACGAAGGCGTGGAGGACGTGATCCCCGCCGCCGGGCACAAGGAGGTCTTCGCCGAGCCCGGCGCGGGCGAATCCCGGCCGCGCGGCATGGACATCCTCAATGAGGAGCGCGACGAGACGCTCACGCACCCGCGCTGCGTGTTCCAGGTGCTCCGGCGCCATTACGCCCGCTACACGCCGGAGATGGTGGCGCGCACCTGCGGCGTCGACGAGCGGCTGCTTCTGCGCGTGGCCGAGACCCTGTGCCGGAACTCGGGGCGCGAGCGCACGTCGGCCTTCTGCTACTCCGTGGGCTGGACCCAGCACTCGGTCGGCGTGCAGTACATCCGCGCCGCCGCCATCATCCAGCTCCTCCTCGGTAACATCGGCCGTCCGGGCGGCGGCATCATGGCCCTGCGCGGCCACGCCTCCATCCAGGGCTCGACCGACATCCCCACGCTCTTCAACCTGCTCCCCGGCTACTTGCCCATGCCGCACGCCGGCCACGCGCAGAGCCTCGAGAAGTACATCGACGCGAACGCCGCGGCCTCGGGCTGGTGGAGCGAGCTGCCGAAGTACATGGTGTCGCTCCTCAAGGCGTACTTCGGCGACGCGGCGCGGCCGGACAATGATTTCGGCTTCGAGTGGCTGCCCAAGCTCACCGGCGACCACTCGCACATGAACACCGTGGCCGAGATGGCCGACGGCAAGCTCCGGGGGTACTTCGTGATGGGCGAGAACCCGGCCGTGGGCTCTCCCCACGG
>DATAGU010000092.1:0-33051 GCA_036263495.1 Polyangia bacterium
GTGTCCTTCCATGGCCCCTCGACCGCGGCGAACGTCGGGGGGAGGCTCATCGGCTCAAGAGCAAGAGCCGCGACCAGACGTACTTCCAGGGTATCGACGAGGCCGGCGAAGTCGAAGGACGGGAGCGAAAGGCTCATGCCAAGGGCTGCAGGACCTCCTCTACCGCGGCCAGCACGCCGCTCGTGGCAGCCGCGGCATCGGACGGGAGATGGGCGGACAGGACCCGGCCGAGCCCCGCGAACGCCTCACGCCAGCGCGCCGCCGGCACGCCCCGCTGCGCGAAGAAGGGGACCGCCCACTTCATGTGATCGACCAGGACCGCGCTCTTGCCGGCCGCGAGGGCGTCGGCGAGGTACGAGACCAGGGTCTCGAGGTCGTCGCGCGAGGGCGCCGGCTTGCCGGCGAGCGACTCGTGCCACGCCTTGGCGATCGCCGCGCTCGCGTCCTGCACCTTGCGCGCGTGCGCCGTCGGCCCCTCGGCGGGATAGGCGAGCGCCGCACGCGCCGAGGTGAGCAGCTCCTGCGCCGCCGCCGAGTCGTCGACCTCGCGGGCGATGGCCTCGCTCAGGCGGGCGAAGTTCTGATCGATGTGGCGCGTGCAGATCCCCCGGCTCGTGACCAGGGTCTGCAGCCAGCGCGCGTACTTCACGATCGTGTCGCCCGAGCTGCGCAGCGCCTCGGCGAGGTAGCGAACGTGGGTGAGCCCGTCCTCGCGCGAGAAGCGCCGGCCGCGCTCGCCGAAACGGGCGTCCCAGAACGGGTCCTCGTACATCCGCGCGAGCGCCCATTCGGCGAGCGCTTGGCCCTGCATCTCGATGATATCAGCCAGCTCTTGATTGTTCATGGTGCTAGCAGCCTCCGGACAGCGTCCAGCATCTCTTTGGCATCGCGTGCGTAGATGTCCACATCCAACGCCCGCGGGACGTCGGGGGACCCGCTGAAGGCATGGCCCCCGACGGCGATCGGCACACGCCGACCCATCGCCTTGCGTACTTCGCTCACGGCCTGCCGCAGCGCCGGGAGGTGGAAACTGAGGGTCGCCGAGAGCGCCAGCAGGTCGGGCGGGCGCCCGGTCACCATCTTGACGAGGCTCTCGGTGGGCACGTTGGCGCCGAGGTAATCGACGTCGAAGCCGCCCATCTCGAGGAAATCGGACATGATCCGCGGCCCCCTCTCGTGCAGCTCGCCCTCCACGCAGGCGAGCACGACCCGCTTGCCGAGGCGCGCGGCCCGCGGCAGGCGGGGGTAGAGGTGGGACAGGGCGAGCTGGGCGATGGCGGTGGCCAGGTGCTCCTGGGCGATGGTGACCTCGTTGGCCAGCCACAGCTCGCCGATGCGGTACTGGGCCGCCTGGATGACCTCGAGGTACAGCTCCTCGAAGGACAGCCTCTGCGCGCCCCCCTCCCCGAGCCCGTCGGTGACGAGGCGGATCGCCTCGCGACGGTTCCCGGCCAGCTGCGCTGTCACAAAACGATCGATGAGAGCAGCAGGAGGGCTCATGGAAGCCCAAGTATATCGGCTCCGGTCGCTTTGGGGAGGTGGGGCGTGCTGATTTGCCTGCAAAGACGCAGGTTCGATCGCCCCCGCCGAGCAGCGGAAGCTCACCGGACGCGGCGCCGCGTCCGGCGCCAGCCGAGGGCGAGGAGGAGCGCTCCGAGGCCGGCGATGGTGCCGGGGGTGGCCAGCGGGGGGGCTGAGGCGCGCGCGAGGCTGCAGCCGCCGACCGTGCCGTCGCCTGCCACCAGGTACAGATGGCTCGTCATGGTGCGGGGCTGGCCGGCGCCCCAGATCTCGGCGCGCCAGCGGTCCTCGCCCGTGGCCGGGGGCGTCACCGTGAGGCGGAAGGTGAAGGGATCGGCGTTGACGTCCACGGTCTGGGCGGCGGCGCCGTTCTGGACGAGCCGCAGCTGCGTGCCCCGGCCTCCGGTCACGCGCGCCTCGAGCGTCACCTTGCGGGCGCGCACGGTGTCGCCGATGCGCGACTTGCCGGCGGTGAGGTCGACCATGGGATCGGTCGGGTCCTGGAGCTTGACGACCGTGCGGCCGGCGCGGATGGCGGCGAGGATGGAGGCGGCGTCGAGCGCGTCGGCATAGACCATGGTGGTCGGGCTGCCGATGGGGCTCTGCGTGGGCGAGAGGTTCTGTCCGGCGCGGTGGTCGTCGCTGCCGCCGACGGCGGCGAGGTGGCGGCCCTGGGCGGACAGCTGGTCCCAGAGGGCGACGGCCTGCGGGCCGAAGTACATGCCGAACTCGCGGTAGCCGACGGTGGCGATCTCGATCGCGCTCACCTCCGGCGGCACCTCGTGCTGCCAGCCGCAGCCGATGCAGAGGGTCCCGAGGTCGAACGCGGGGTGGTTGATGGACAGGACGGCGCCCTGCTCGGCGAAGGCGCGCGCGGCGGCGGCGATGGTGGCGCCCTCGAAGCCGATCTTGTGGTCTACCCAGCGGGTGGCGCCCAGGCCGTTGGCGTGGCCGGCGTAGGTGGTGAACTCGACCGAGGGGATGAGGAGGAGGTTCGGGTGGCGCGCCTGGGCGGCGACGATGAAGTCGAGCTGGGAGGTGGTGTTGTGGTCGGACAGGGCGACGAAGTCGAGGCCGCGGCCGCGGGCGAAGGTGGCGATCTCGTCGATCGGGGGGCGGGCGTCGCCGCTCTCGATGGAGTGGACGTGGAGGTCGCCGGCGTACCAGCGCCGGCCGGTGGCGAGGGGGGCGGCGGCGCGGTAGAGCTGCCGCTCGGTCTGCGGCGCGAGCGTGGGGGCGTCGCGCAGCACGATCTCGATGTGGTAGCGCGCCGGGGTCTGGACGATCTTGGCCTTGCCGGCGAGCACGCGCCAGGTGCCGGCGGGGAGCGGTCCGGGGAGGTAGCTGCGCGAGGCGGCGGCAAGCCCGACCACCGCCGACTCGGTGTTGCCGCCGCCGTAGCCGCGGAAACCCTGGGGATCGAAGAGGCCCCAGTCGAGGATGTTCTCGGTCGAGAGGTCGTCGTGGCGCACCTCGATCTCGGCGACGCCGGCGGGGACGTCGAACGGCACCCAGAAGAAGCTGGCCCCGTCGTCCGGGACATCGCCGTCGAAGAGGTAGGTCTGCTCGGCGGCGTGGAGGGGGCGGCAGAGGAGGAGGCAGAGGGTGGCGGTGAGCCAGGCAAGAGCGCGCATGGCCGGATGCTACCACCCGGGCGTGGGCTTGCACTTTTATAGATAGAGGGGTTCCGGGGGGGCTATCACGATCCCCGGTGGGGGGCGATCGCCGGTCACGAGATGGGCCGCCCGTGCTCTCCGCACGGCTCCCAGCGGAAGGGAAGCCGTTTGGGCGGAGCACCGCCCGGCTGGCTTCCCTTCCGCTGCGTTCCGTTTCCCCCCCCCTCCCCGGGCAGGTTGCCTGCGCTGCCTCGGCCCCTGACCCGGGGCGTTCCCCCCCCGGGGGCCGACGGATCCAGTAAGCCATGCCGCCTCTGTGTATTCAGCTGGGCGTTCGACGGGGTACAATGCCGGCGTTCTGCCAGCAGGAGCCAGGGGGTGCCGATGAGCGAACGTTTCGAAGGGGCTTGCGATGCGCTCAAGGGCAGTCGCAGCTACGAGGAGCTGGGCGGCGTCATGGAGCGGACGATCCGGGCCCTCGGGTTCGCCTGTTATTCCTACGTGGATGTCCGGCCGCTCTGGCTCCCGGGCGAGCCCGCGCCGTTCTATCTGACGACGCTGCCGCCCGGGTTCGTCCGAGGATATGCCGAGGAGGCGTTGTTACCCTACGACCCGCTGGTGTTACGCGCCGCCAGCACCAATGCCCCGTTCCTGTGGTCGGCGTGCACGGAGTTTCATACGTGGACGCGTCCCCGCCGCGGCAAGCGCAGCAAGGCGGAGCGAGTCTTCGAGCTCTCTTACGAGCACGGCTTGACCTCGGCGCTGGAGATTCCCCTCCATGCGGTCGATCGCCGGGGCCGGCCGGCGGCGGCCCTGATCTCCTTCTACTGGCAGCACGATCCCTCGTGCCTCGCCGAGCCGTCGATCACCTCGCCCTGGCTGCGTCTCATCGCGGCCTATTTCCACGAGCGGGTGCTGGAGCTCCGCGGCCAGGGTGTGATGGACCCGGAGGATCCCCCGCCTTCGTTGTCTGACCGCGAGCGGGAGTGTCTCCTCTGGGCCTGTCGCGGCAAGACCCGCGGCGAGACGGCCGACATCCTCGGGGTGAGCGAGCGGACGGTGGAGTTCCACTTCGAGAAGGCCATGCGCAAGCTCGGCGTCCACAACAAGACGCACGCCATCGCCACGGCCATCCATCTCGGCCTCATCTGCCCTTAGTTCGGCGCCCCGCGGATCGGGAGCGGCGGGCGCGGTCCCTGCGATGACGTGCCCCTCTCCCGATGATGGCGGTGTTGTTCCCTGTGCTGGCGGTGTCGGTCCCTGTGATGGCGGTGTCGGTCCCTGTGTTGGCGGTGTCGGTCCCTGTGCTGGCGGTGTTGGTCCCTGTGCTGGCGGTGTCGGTCCCTGTGCAGGCGGTGTCGGTCCCTGTGCTGACCCTATCCGGTCCCTGTGCAGGCGGTGTTGGTCCCTGTGCTGGCGGTGTCGGTCCCTGTGCTGACCCTATCCGGTTCCTGCGCAGGGGGTGCTGGTTCCTGCGCAGGGGGTGCTGGTTCCTGCGCAGGCGGTGCTGATCCCTGTGCAGGCGGTGCTGGTTCCTGCGCAGGCGGTGCTGGTCCCTGCGCTGACGGTGCTGGCCCCTGCGCAGGCGGTGCTGGTCCCTGCGCTGACGGGTACGGTCCCTGCTCTGGCGGGGATGGTCCTTGTGCTGATGTGCTCCAGCGCTGTGCAGTGGGGTCTGTGAGGCCGCAGGCCGAGGCACGCGAGGCCCATGCTAGGATGCCGTCATTTCCGGGGGTTGAACCCGATGCCCATCGAATCCAAGCTCCCCAAGGTCGGCACAACCATCTTCACGGTCATGTCGCAGCTCGCGACCGAACATAAGGCGGTCAACCTCGGCCAGGGGTTCCCCGATTTCGACGGCCCGCCGGCCCTGCGCGAGGCGCTCGCCCGGCACATGGCCGAAGGGAAGAACCAGTACGCGCCCATGACCGGCGTGCCGCGCCTGCGCGAGCAGATCGCGCTCAAGACCGAGCGCCTCTATGGCCGCAAGGTCGACGTGGACCGCGAGATCACGGTGACCTCGGGCGCCACCGAGGCGCTGTTCGCCGCCATCGCGGCGGTGGTGCGGCCGGGCGACGAGGTGATCGTGCTCGATCCTTGTTACGACTCCTATGAGCCGGCGATCGAGCTGCAGGGCGCTCGCGCGGTGCACGTGCCGCTGTGCCCGCCGGCGTTCGGCGTCGACTGGCAGCGGGTCCGGGACGCGATCACGCCGCGCACGCGCCTCCTCATCATCAACTCGCCGCACAACCCGACCGGCGCGGTGCTCGAGGCGAGCGACCTCGCGACGCTGGCGGACATCGTCCGCAACACCGGGATCCTGGTGCTGTCGGACGAGGTCTACGAGCACATCATCTTCGACGGGCGCCTGCACGAGAGCGTGCTGCGCCATCCCGAGCTCGCGGAGCGCAGCTTCGTGGTGTCTTCGTTCGGCAAGACCTACCACTGCACGGGCTGGAAGATCGGCTACTGCGTGGCGCCGGCGGCGCTGTCGGTCGAGTTCCGCAAGGTGCACCAGTTCCTCACGTTCTGCACCTTCAACCCGGGGCAATGGGCGTTCGCCGACATCCTCGAGCAGGACCCGCGGCACTACCTCGAGCTCGGCGCCTTCTATCAGAAGAAGCGCGACCGGTTCCGTGAGCTCCTCGCGGGCTCGCGCTTCGAGCTCCTGCAGGTGGCGGGCGCCTATTTCCAGCTGGCGGATTACTCGGCGATCAGCGACCGCGACGACCTCTCGTTCTGTCGCTCGCTGACCGAGGAGGTGGGCGTCGCCGCCATCCCGGTGTCGGCGTTTTACGAGCGGCCGCCGGACATGCGCCTGATCCGGTTCTGTTTCGCCAAGAGCGATGAGACGTTGACCCGGGCGGCCGCGCGCCTGTGCGGGGTCTGAGGGAGCCGGATGCAAGCGACAGAGGCCAAGATGACGCTACCGACGAGCGATCTGCGGGTGTCCCTGGTGCAGGCCGATACCCGCTGGCACGACGCGGCGGGGAACCGGGCGCTCTATGGGGAGCTCGTGCGGGCGCTGAAGGGGCTGAGCGATCTCATCGTCCTGCCCGAGATGTTCACGACGGGGTTCACCAACCAGACGGCGGGGAACGTCGAGGGCATGGACGGGGAGAGCCTGCGCTGGTTCGCCGCGCTGGCGGCCGAGGTCGGGTGCGTGGTCACGGGGAGTATGATCCTGCGCGACGCGCAAGGGCCTCACGGGCCGTACAGCCCCCACGGACCCGATGGGCCCCCTGAACAGGACCGCTGCTACAACCGGCTGATCTGGATGCGGCCCGATGGCTCGTTCGCGCTCTACGACAAGCGGCACCTGTTCCGTATGACGAACGAGCACCAGCACTTCGGTGATGGGAAGGCGCGTCTCCTCGTGGACCTGAACGGCTGGCGCATCTGTCCGATGGTCTGCTACGACCTGCGCTTCCCGGTCTGGATCCGCAACCGGTTCGGGGCCGAGGCGGCGGGGCGGTTCGACTACGATCTGCTCATCTTCGTGGCCAACTGGCCGGCGGCGCGGCGTCATGCGTGGCGTACGCTCCTGCGCGCGCGCGCCATCGAGAACCTCTCTTACTGCATCGGCGTGAACCGCGTGGGCAAGGACGGCAACGGGCACGAGTACGTGGGCGACAGCGCGGTGCTCGACTTCTTGGGCGAGCCGATGGTCGAGTGCGGTCATCATCCCCAGGTGGTGATGACGACCCTGTCGGCGGCGGCGCTCGCCCACCATCGCGAGCGCTTCCCCGCCTATCTCGACGCCGACGACTTCACGCTGCGCGTGTGAGGCGCTCGGCGGCGGGATCAGATGAGCTCGATCACCAGGAGCTGAAAGCCGCCGGCCGCGGGTTCGAGGCGCTCGCGGTGCGCCACTTCGTGGGTGAGGCGGATGATGACGTCGACGTCCCGGCCGCGGGGGCGCGCCACGACCTCGCGCACGGCGGTGCCGAACTCCTGCACGAGGAGCGGGCGCCGGTTGTTGGTGAGCGGCACGGTGACCGAGCGCAGGTGCACGACCAGTTGACCTTGGCCCTCGACGATCTTCCATGCGGCCGGGCGCGTGAGTTCGAGGAAGACGGTGGGCACGCCGGCGCGCACCTCGAAGCCGACCCAGGCGAGCTGCGCCGGTCCCTTGGGCGCCGCGTGCGGTGCCTGCGGCGGGAGGTGCGGCGCGCCAGGGCGCACGCCGCGGTAGGCCTCGGCCGGGGACGGCTCGGGGGCGGCCTGCGCAGGAGGGCTCGGCGAGCCGGTCGCGCCGCCATCGCTCTGGGCCTGGGCCGCGGCGAGCACGGGGGGGAGCAGGAGCACGCCGGCCAGGAGCCAGGGGCTCGCATGTCGTGCGGACGTTCGGGGGGGCATGGGATCTGCTTTCAGGTTGACAGACCCCTTCGCCCCCTCGCAAGCCTCTATCTATAGGGAGGGGATCAGCGCGTCGCCGGCAGGGGATCCGCGACCGCCATGGGGTCGGCGGCTTCGCCGGTGACCAGGCGCCGCAGCGCGCCGATGAGATAGAGGGACCCGCAGGCCACCACGGGGGTCTCGGGCCGCGCGAGGCTCCGCGCCAGGACGAGCGCGTCGACGGGGTCGTCGGCCACGGCGATCGGCACCATGGGCACGAGGCGGTTCACCTGCTGCGCGAGCTGGTCGGCGGGGAGCGCGCGCGGCGAGGACGGGCGGGTGACCACGACGCGCGAGGCCAGCCCGAGGAGCGGGCGCAGGATGCCTTCCACGTCTTTGTCCGCGAGCACGCCGAGGAGCAGCACGAGCTTCCGGCCGACCACGGAGGGCAGCGCCCGCGCGAGGGCGCGCGCCCCGTCGGGGTTGTGGGCGGCATCGAGCCATAGATCCGGGGCCAGCTGTTCGAGCCGGCCGGGCCAGCGCGCCTCGAGGAGGCCGGCTCGTCGCGCGGCCTCGTCGGGGCGGAGGGGCTCGGGGGCCAAGGCGGTGAGGGCGAGGGCCAGGGCCGCGTTCACCGCCTGGTGCGGGCCCGCGAGCGTGAGGGGGGCGTGGACGAGCGGTCCCCCGGGCCCGCGGTAATCGAGGCCCTCGTCTCCGAGCACGGCCTCGTAGTCCGTGCCGTGCCGCAGGAGCGGCGCGCCCACGGCCGCGGCGCGCGCCTCGATCACGGCGCTGGCCTCTTCGGCCACGGGGCCGAGCACGAGCGGCACCCCGGGCTTGGCGATCCCCGCCTTCTCTCCGGCGATGGCCGCCAGCGTGGGCCCGAGGAGCTCGGTGTGATCGAGGCCGATGGAGGTGATCGCGGTGGCCACGGGCCGGCACAGGTTGGTGGCGTCGAGCCGGCCGCCGAGGCCGCACTCCACGACGGCGACGTCCACCCCGGCCTCGGCAAAGGCCAGGAAGGCCATGACGGTCGTGACCTCGAAGAAGGTGAGGTCGAGGCCGAGGTCGAGCACGCGCTCGACGAGCCGCGGCACCTCGTCCTGGTCGATCTCCTGGCCGGCGATGCGGATGCGCTCGGTGTAGCGGCTGAGGTGCGGCGAGGTGTAGAGCCCCACGCGGGCGCCGGCCGCCGCGAGGAGGGACGCGGCCAGCGCCGCGGTGGAGCCCTTGCCGTTGGTCCCGGCGATGTGGAGGGCGGGGTACTGCGCCTCGGGGTGGCCGAGGCGGTCGAGCGCTCGGCCGACCTCGTCGAGGCCCGGCCGTACCCCGAGCGGCGCCAGGGCGCGGAGCCGCGCGAGGGCGGTGGTGTAGTCGCCGGGCCCCTTGGCGCTCACGCCTCTGCCATCGGTGTGCCGTTCCCGCGGGAACCGCGGGCGGCCGGGGTTCCTGTCCCTGGCCCGGAGACCTCCTGGCGGTCCTCGGGGGACTTGGCGATCCCGTCGCGGGGCTGGGTGGTCCGCGCGGCGCCGGTGCCGAGGAGCCGCACGAGCTGCGCGAGGCGCTGCTTCATCTCGCGCCGGTCGACGATGGCGTCGATCATGCCGTGCTCGAGCAGGAACTCCGAGCGCTGAAAGCCCGGGGGCAGCTTCTGGCGGATGGTCTGCTCGATGACGCGCGGGCCGGCGAAACCGATGAGGGCGCGCGGCTCGGCCAGGATGACGTCGCCGAGCATGGCGAACGACGCGGCCACCCCACCGGTGGTGGGGTGCAGCACCACGGAGATGTACGGCAACGCCTCCTCGCGCAGGCGCGCGAGCGCGGCCGTGGTCTTGGCCATCTGCATGAGGGACAGGATGCCCTCCTGCATGCGCGCTCCGCCCGAGGCGGAGAACAGGATGGCCGGCACCCGCCCGGCGCGCGCGTTCTCGAACAGGCGGGCGATCTTCTCGCCCACCACCGAGCCCATGGAGCCGCCCATGAACTCGAACACGAAGAAGCCGACGGCGACGTCGAGCCCGTCGATGCGGGCGAGCCCGTGGCGGAAGGCGTCCTGGCTGCCGACCGAACGCACGGCGGCCTTCAGGCGATCGCCGTAGCGCTTGGAGTCACGGAAGCCGAGCGGATCGCGCGAGGCCATGTCCACGTCCCGCTCGTCGAAGCTGCCCTCGTCGAGGATGAGGGACATGCGCTCGCTGGTCGGCAGGACGAAGTGGTAGCTGCAGCGCGGGCAGACGCGCAGGCTCTGCTCCACCTCGCGCGATTCGAGGATGGCGCCGCAGCCGTCGCACTTCTGCCACAGCCCTTCCGGCACGCTGCGTTTCTCTGCCAGCGCTTGCGCCGGCTCCCGTTTTTCCTTCTTACGAACCCACCATGGCATGGCTGTACCTCGCGGCCCACCTTAGCCGAAACACGGCGGGAGGGGGGCGGTATGAACAGTTCGAGTTCGGCTGAGGGGGTCGACGTGGGGTTGTTTCATACCGTCACTGGGTCCGGAGCGCCGCCCGCGTGGCCGGGGCCAGCAGGGGATGGGCCGCGAGCGCGCGGGCGAGGCGTTCGAGATCCGGTGGTTCGTCCACGTCCCAGTGCAGGTCGGCGAGCGCCACGCTGAGCCCTGCCCGCTCGGCCCGCGCGCGGGTGGTGGCGAGCACGGTGGACGTGCTCCAGGCCGTGTCGGCCAGCACCGGGCCGAGCGGCTGGCGCGCACCGATGAGCCAGTAGCCGCCGTCCTCGGCCGGCCCGAGCACGACGTCGGCGGTGTCGAGCCGTGCGAAGGCGGCCGTGATCTGCGCCGGCCGGAGCGCCGGCGAGTCGCTGCCGATGATGCACACCCGCTGGGCCTCGGTGAGGCCGGCGGCGATGGCGGCGGCCATGCGGGCCCCGAGGTCCCCTTCGCTCTGCGGCACGAGCGGGATCGCCTCGCGGGCCGCCATCTCGATGAGGAAGGGGTGATCCGGTCGGTCCGCCGCGGCCAGGACGCGGCGCGCGCCGACGTCGCGGCTCATGCGGAGGACGTCATCGATCATGGCGGCGTGCAGGGCCGCGGCGGCGGCGGCGCCGAGGCGGGGGATGAGGCGCGTCTTCGAGCGCCCGGGCTCGGGCGCGCGGGCGAAGATATAAAGGAGGAGGGCGGGGTTCATCAGGGCCGGAGCGCGTAGCGGAAGATCGTGGTCAGGATCTTGTACCCCGCGCCGAGGGTCCCGCGCACGGTGCCCGCGACCTTGGACTTGCCGGCCAGGCGGCGGCGGTGCGAGACCGGCACCTCGGTGACGCGCAGCCGGGCCTGGAGCGCCTTGACCTGCATCTCCACGGTCCAGCCGTAGTTCTGGTCCACCATGCCGAGCCGGAGGAGGGAGGAGAACCGGATGGCGCGGAAGGGGCCGAGGTCGGTGTAGCGATGGCCGAAGAGCAGGCGGATGAGCGTGACGGCGAGGAGGTTGCCGTACTCCTGCTGGGGGGTGAGCGACCCGGGCTCGCGTGGGCCGAGGGCGCGCGAGCCGATGACGAGGTCGGCGGTGTCGGCCGCGATGGGGGCCAGGAGCTGGCTGGCCTCGCGCGGGTCGTCGGCGTAGTCGGCATCGAGGAAGAGGATGGCGTCGGGCGGTTCGGGGAGCGCCGCGAGGTGACGGATGCCCGCCAGGCAGGCCGCGCCGTAGCCGCGCCGCGTCTCGCTCACCACCACCGCCCCGCCCGCGGTGGCCACCCGGGCCGTGCCATCGGTCGAGCCGTTGTCGACCACGATGACGTGGCGCACCACGTCCCGCGGGATGTCGCGCAGCACCGCGGGCAGCGTGGCCTCTTCGTTGAGCGCCGGGATGATGGCGTCAACGATCATGAGGGCGTCCGGAGGGGCCGGGGCGGCGCGGGATCCATCAGGGAGGCGGCGGGCGAAAACACGCGCGCAAGGTAGTACAGGAGGCCCTGGCCGTCGACCCCTCCGCTGGTGGCGTGAACAGGGCACGAAGCGAAGGGCAGGAGCTGTGCCAAGATGGTGCCAAGAGACCTGAGACCCTCCCCCGATGCATCGATGGACGGGCTCAAGGCGTTGGGAAATCCATCGAAATGTCCATGGCCGGCGTCAGGCGGTTGGTAGAGTCCATCGCAAGCTGCCGACTTGCTTGACCACTTCCGCGGAGTCCAGGACGATGGGTGCGCCAGTCACTTTCCCGAAAAGATCCGCTGGTCCAAGCGGCCCCTGCCGCCTCCCGGCCAGCCATGACCAAGAGGACACATGGATCCGCTGGTGATGCGTCGGGGCACACGCGTAGCCGAGCGCTTTGAGATCGAGAACGAGGTCCATCGCGGCAGCGCGGATGTGGTCTATCGCGCCCTCGACCATGGCGGCTCGCAGGGCCCGGTCGCGCTGCGTGTCCTCTGGTCTGCTCCACGCGCCCTGGAGGGGGAGCAGTTCCTGAACGAGATCCGGGGGCTGGCCGAGATCGGCCACCCCGGGATCGAGGTCCCCGTGGCCCACGGCCGTACGCCCGAGGGGCTGCCGTTCATCGCCACGGCCTGGATCGAGGGGGTGTCCCTGCGCGAGCGGCTCCTGCAGGGGCGGCTGCGCGTGGGCGAGAGCCTGACGCTCCTCACCGCGACCGCGACGGCGCTCGGGGCGGCCCATCGGCGCGGTGTGGCGCACGGCGATCTCAAGCCGGGGCGGCTCCTGCTCCGCGCCGGACGGCCCGATGACGTGGTGATCACCGGCTTCGGGATCAGCGACCGCAACCTGGCCTGGGCCTCGGCCACGGGGCTCCAGCACGTCGTCGATGCCTTGCGCTATGTGGCGCCCGAGCAGGCCCGGGGGCTCGTGCAGCGGTCCGCGGGCGCGGATGTCTTCTCGCTCGGTTGCATCCTGCTCACGTGCCTGACGGGGGTGTCTCCGTTCGACGGCCCGGACGCGGCGGCGGTGCTCGGGCAGATCCTGTTCGAGGGGCTCCCGCCCGTGGGGCGGCGCTGGCCCGAGCTGCCGCAGGCGCTGGTGCAGCTCGTGGAGGCGATGCTGGAGCCGGAGCCCGAGAGGCGTCCGGGCGACGGGGACGCCGTGGCCAAGGCGCTCGGTCGGCTCGGGCTCCCGCGGGAGCAGCTCGAGCGCGTGATCGGCTCTGCGGCCCCGGCGACGCTGGCGCTGACCGAACGGCAGCTCGTGTGCCTCGTCCTCGGCCGTCCCATCGCCGAGGCGGGGGACGCGGAGCGGCCCTCCGGAGCGGCGGCCGGGGGGGCGGCGCTGGCGGCGGAGCTCGAGCACTTCAAGACGTCCTTTGGCGCGCAGGTCGAGTGGCTGGCCGATGGCTCGCTCGTGGCCCGGCTCCAGCAGACGGAGCAGACGGCGACGGATCTGGCGGCGCAGGCGGCGCGGCTGGCGCTGCTCTGGCGCAAGCGGATGCCGGGGTGGGCGCTGGCGCTGGCGCTCGGGATGGACTCGGGTCACTCGCTCGCGGCCGAGACGCTCGACAGGGCCTCGAAGTTGCTCGCGCGCCCTGCCGCGGCGGAGGCCTCCTCTTCCTTGGAGGACCCGCGGGGCGCGGCGGAGCCGAGCGTCGGCCCCTGGCTCGACGAGATCGCGGCGCGGCTCCTCGAGCTGCACTTCGACGTGCGGCGGACCGACGACGGCCGCGCCCTCCTCACCGGCCGGCGGAGTGGGCACGACGAGGTGCGGCCGCTCCTCGGCACGGTGACGCCATGCCTCGGGCGGGAGCGGGAGCTCGGGCTCCTCATGAGCTGGATCGATCATTCGATCGAGGAGCCGGTGGCGCAGATGCTGCTCGTCACGGCGCCCTCGGGCACGGGCAAGTCGCGCCTGCGCCAGGAGCTGGTGCAGCGCTTGCGCCAGCGGGTGCGGGAGGGCCGCGGGCACGAGGTGGCGATCTGGATCGGCCGCGGCGATCCCATCCGCACGGGGACGGCCTACAGCCTCCTCGGGCAGGCGCTGGGCGAGCTGTGCGGGATCCACGGCCATGGCGACGCGCAGGTGGAGCGGGCGCGGCTCCGGGAGCGCGTGAGCCGCCATCTCGGCCACCCGGGCTCGACGGGGCCGGCCCCGGGGGTCGCCGCGCCTCCGATCGACTCGGCGGGGCAGGTGGTGGAGTTCCTCGGCGAGCTGTGCGGACTCCCGTTCCCTGACGAGGGGAGCCCGCGGCTGCGGGCGGCGCGGCAGGACCCGCGGCTCATGAGCCACCAGGTGAGCGCGGCCTTCGTCGCCTTCCTCGCCGCCGAGTGCGCGCGCCAGCCGGTGCTGCTCGTCCTCGAGGATCTGCACTGGAGCGACGTGGCCACGGTGCGCCTCGTGGAGGTGGCGCTCGCCGCCCTGGCGGAGCAGCCGCTCGTCGTGCTCGCGCTGGCGCGGCCCGAGGCGAAGGACATGTTCCCCTGGCTCTGGACGCTGCGGCGGGTCCAGGAGCTGCGGCTCCAGGGGTTGAGCAAGAAGGCGAGCCGTGAGCTGGCCCTGCGGGTGCTGAGCCCGCGGGTGTCGGATCCGGCGAGCGAGACGAACAGCGAGGCGGCGACCGAGGCGATCATCGACAAGATCGTCACGCAGGCCGGGGGGAACGCGCTGTTCCTCGAGGAGCTCATCCGGGTGGCGGCCGAGGGGCGGGCGCAGGGGCGGGAGGGGGACCAGCCGGAGACGGTGCTGGCCATGCTGCAGGCCCGCCTGGCGCGGCTCGACCCTGCGGCCCGGCGCTTCCTGCGCACGGCCAGCTTGTTTGGCGACAGCTTCTGGCCGGCCGGGGTCCATGCGCTGCTCGGGGAGGAGCAGCAGGACGAACGGAGCGAGCGGACGATCATGCTGCTCCTCGATCAGGAGGTGCTGGCCCTGCGCGGTGAGAGCCGCGACGCGGAGAGCCGGCAGCTGGCCTTCCGCCACTCGCTCCTGCGCGACGCCGCCTATGGCCTGATGGCCGAGGAGGACCGTCGCCGCGGGCATCGCCTGGCCGCGGCCTGGCTCGAGCAATCGGGCGAGCGCGATCCCATGGTGCTGGCGGAGCATTACCGCCGCGGCGGTGAGCTCGAGCGGGCGGCGATCCACCTGGCGCGCGCGGCGCACCAGGCGCTCGCGGCGAGCGATCTGCCGGGCGCGTTGCAGCGGGCGGCGCAAGGGGTGGCGTGCGGCGCCCGCGGGGAGCTGCTCGGCACGCTGCGCTCCATCGAGGCCTGGGCGCAGATCTGGCAGGGGAACTTTCAGCCGGCCTACGAGGGGATGCTGGCGGCGAGCGAGCTCTTGCCCGCGGGCAGCGCCGGATGGATGTCGATCCAGGGGATGGCCCTCATGCTATCGGGCTTCCAGGGCCAGCACGAGCGCCTCCGCGAGCACCTCCAGCTGCTCGATCGGGCCGACCCCCTCCCCGGGGCGGAGAGCGCGTTCATGGAGCCGGCCATGATGGCGCTCACCTTCTCGAGCATGCAGGGGCTGCGGGCGCTGTCGGCGCGGTTCCTCGAGCGCCTGCACAGGGTGCGCGCGCGGCTCGGGCCCGAGGATTCGCGTGCCCAGGGGATGCTCGAGTACGGCGTGGCCTGGCACGCGCTGCTCGGGGGGGATCTGTGGACCCATTGGAGCGCGGTCCAGACCGCGGAGGCGAGCTGCGCCCGGGCCGAGGACCGGCGCTATCTCTATGGGGCCCGCGGGCACATCGGGGTCGGGTACCTCATGTTCGGCGACCTCGAGCGGGGCCGCATCCTGTGCCGCGAATCGATCGATCTCATGGTGCAGCATGGGGAGCCGGTGGGCCGCTGGGTCATGCAGTCGCTCTATATCCTGGGCCTGGCCTATGCGCGACGCCCCGAGCACACGGACGAGGTGCGCAAGCTGAACGACGAGCTCCAGAGTGGCTTGCCCGCACACACGTTCTGGACCGGGATGGCCCAGGCCTCGGCGGCGCTGGCCGAGGCGATGGCCGGAGATTTCAGGGCGGGGGAGGCGGCGGCGCGGCGGGCGCTCGAGATCCTGGCCACCACAGCGGGAGGGCTGCCGATGGCCTGCGCGTTCCTGGGCCAGTGTCTGCTCGCCCAGGGCCGGCTCGACGAGGCGGCCGCGGCGGTGGAGCAGGGGCTCGCGCAGCTGCGGGCGCAGGGTGGGGAGGGCCTGTACGACACCGAGTTGCATGAGGTGGCGGCCGAGATCTGGCGCGCGCTCGGGCAGGAGGAAGCGGCCGCGCGGGCCGCCGCGGAGGCGGAACGTCAGCGTGGCGAACGCGCCGCCCGGATCCCGGATCCCGAGACGCGCAGGCACTTCCTCGCTCGCTCGTCGCGAGCATGATCCCACCTTTGACACTCGCGGCCGGCGCGCTGGTCGCCGAGCGGTTCGAGATCGAAGAGGAGGTCGGCCGCGGGGCCGCGGAGGTGAGCTATCGCGGCCGGGACCGCCAGCGGGACCAGCCGATCCTCTTACGCCTGTTGCTGGTGTCGTCATCGGGCGGGGCGCGGGAGGCGGAGGACTTCATCCGAGGTGCCGAGCACCTGGCGAGGCTGCGCCACCCGGGCCTCGAATCGTACGTGGCGCATGGCCGCGCGGCCGAGGATCTGTTGTTCCTGGCCACCGAGTGGGTCGCGGGGGAGCCTCTCGCCGCGAGGCAGCGGAAGAGGCCGCTGCGGGTGGGGGAGAGCCTCGGGGTCGTGCGCGCGGCGGCCGCGGCGCTCGGTGCGGCGCACGCGCAGGGGGTCTCCCATGGGGGCCTCTGGCCTGGCGCCCTGCTCCTCCCGGAGGGGTCGATGGGCGGCCCGGACGTGATCGTGACCGGTCTCGGCCGGACCGGTCACAATCTGGCCTGGACCACCGCGACGGGGTCGGGGCACCTCGTCGAGGGCATGCATTACGTGGCGCCGGAGCAGGTGCGGGGCCTGGTGCGGCAGTCGCCGGCCGTGGACGTGTTCGCGCTCGGCTGCATGCTGTTCGAGTGCCTGACCGGGGCGACGCCCTTCGCCGGCCGCCACGCGGCGACGGTGCTGGCGCAGATCCTGTTCCAGGAGGCGCCGCCCTTGCGGCAGCTGCGCCCCGAGCTGCCGGAGTCGCTCGCGCAGCTGGTCGGGCGCATGCTGTCCAAGTCGCCCACCGAGCGACCGGCCGACGGTCAGGCCGTGGCCGCGGCGCTCGATGCGATCGTGCTCGGGCCGGCCCAGCTCGGGCTCGTGCCCGGCGCGGCGCCGGTGCTGCCGAGTGAGGGGGAGCAGCAGCTCGTGTGCCTGGTCCTGGCCCGTCCCCTGGCGCCCCCGGCGGAGGCAGCCCCGACCGAGTCGGCCCTGGGTTCCAGGGAGCAGGAGCAGGTGGCGTCCCTCGGCGGTCACATGGATCGGCTGGCCGACGGCTCGCTCCTCGTCGTGGTGCCGCAGACCGGGCACACGGCGACGGATCTCGCGGCGCAGGCGGCGCGGGTGGCGCTCCTCCTGCGCGCGGGGTTGCCAGGCTGGGAGGTGGCCCTGGTCACGGGGCGCGGCATGGGGGTCAAGGAGCCGCTCGTGGCCGAGGCGCTGCGCCGGGCCTTCGAGCTCCTCGAGCGGCGTGACCTGCACCGCGAGGAGGAGCCCCAGCCCGGGCCCTGGCTCGACGAGCTGACGGCGCGGCTCCTCGATCCGCGCTTCCACGTGCAGACGCGACACCCCGAAGAAGGGCAGCGGCTGCTCGTGGGCGAGAGGAGCGAGCAGGATGAGGTGCGATCGCTCCTCGGCACGGTGACCCCATGCCTCGGGCGGGAGCGGGAGCTCGAGCTGCTCCTCACCGCGCTCGTGCAATCGGTCGAGGAGCCGATGGCGCAGGCGCTGCTCGTGCTCGCGCCCTCGGGCACGGGCAAGTCGCGGCTGCGGCAGGAGTTCGTGCGCCGCGCCGCGCGCCGCCTCGAGGAGCGCGGGCACAAGATGGCGGTCTGGATCGGGCGCGGCGATCCGATGCGGGCCGGGACCGCCTACGGCCTGCTCGCGCATGCGGTGCGCGAGCGATGCGGCATCCCGGTGCAGGGGGAGACGAGCCTGGCGCGGGCGCAGCTCGCCGAGCGCGTGAGCCGGCACCTCCCGGCCGAGCACGCGCCCCTGGTGGTGGAGTTCCTCGGTGAGCTGTGCGGCCTGCCGGCGGATGGCGAGGCGAGCCCCCGGATGCGGGCGGCGCGCCAGGATCCGCAGCTCATGAGTGAGCAGGTGAAGGCGGCCTTCGTCAGCTTCCTCCGGGCCGAGTGCGCGCAGCAGCCGGTGCTGCTCGTGCTCGAGGATCTGCACTGGAGCGACGCGGCCACGGTGCGCCTGGTCGAGACGGCGCTGCGCGAGCTCGAGGAAGAGCCGCTGGTGGTGCTGGCGCTGGCGCGGCCCGAGGTCAAGGAGCGTTTCCCGCGGCTGTGGGCGTCGCGGCGCGTGCAGGAGCTGCGGCTCCAGGGCCTGGGCAAGAAGGCGAGCCACGAGCTCATCGCGCTCGTGCTCGGCGCGCGGGCGACGCCCGAGCTGAACGAGCGCATCGTCACGCAGGCGGGCGGCAACGCGCTGTTCCTCGAGGAGCTCATTCGCGCCGCGGCCGACGACCACGGTCAGGGGCCCGAGGCCCGCATGCCCGAGACCGTGCTGGCCATGCTCCAGGCGCGCCTCGGCCGGCTCTCACCCATGGCGCGGCGCCTGCTCAGGGCGGGCAGCCTGTTCGGCGACAGCTTCTGGGGCGGCGGGGTCTACGCGCTGCTCGGCGGCGAGCGCCACGCGCAGGAGATCGAGCGCGCGCTCGAGGCCCTGTTGAGCGGCGAGGTGCTGGTCGTGCGCAGTGAGGACCACGCCAAGCGTGAGCGGCTGTTCGCCTTCCGCCATTCGCTCCTGCGCGACGCCGCGTACAGCCTCATGACCGAGGAGGACCGGCGCCTCGGGCATCGCCTCGTGGCGGCCTACCTCGAGCGCTCGGGCGAGCGGGACCCGGTCGTGCTGGGGGAGCATTACCGCCTCGGCGGCAAGCTCAGCCGGGCCGCCCTCTACTTCGCCCACGCCGCGCGCCAGGCGCTCGAGGGCAGCGATCTCGAGGGCACCCTCGAACGGATCGCGCGCGGCGTGGCCTGCGGCGCGCGCGGCGAGCTGCTCGCCACCCTGCGCACGATCGAGGCCCAGGCTTTGCTCTGGCAAGGGCAGTTCCAGCGGTCCTCCGAGCTCGTGCAGGGGGCGATCGGCTTCCTTCCCGAGGGCAGCGAGGCCTGGCTGTGGGCCCAAGGGGTGGTGGCGGGGCTGGCCGGGTTCCAGGGCCAGAACCTGGCCACGAGCGAGCACCTCGCGCGGCTGGCCCGGGTCGAGATCCAGCCCGGGGCCGAGGGCGCCTTCATGGAGCCGGCCATGATGGCGGCGGTGTTCGCCAGCACCCTCGGGCGGCGCGAGATGGCCACGCACTTCCTCGAGCGGATGCAGGAGGTGTGCGACCGGCTCGGGCCGGCCGAGGCGCGCGCCCACGGCCTCCTCAAGATCGGCGCGCTCTGGCATGGCCTGCTCATCGACGGCGACGTGTATCGCTACTGCCAGGAGGCGCGCGCGGCGAACGAGGACCTCGCCGAGGTCGGGGATCGACGCTTCCGCTACGCGGCCCAGACCCACTACGGGGTCGGGCTCCTCCTCATCGGCGAGGTCGAGCCGGGACGGGCGCTGTGCCAGGGCACGATCGAGGTGCTCTTGCGAAAAGGCGAGCCGGTGGGGCGCCTGGCCACGCGGTCGCTCTACACCTTCGCGCTCGCCGAGACGGGCGGGCCCGAGCACGCCGCCGAGGTCCGGAGCCAGGCCGAGGAGGTGATGCGCAACCCGCCCCATCTCAAGTTCTGGCTCGGGCTGGTGCACGCCGCCCAGGCGACGATCCGGCTCGATGACGGCGACCTCGAGGCGGCGGAGCAGGCCGCGCGCCAGGCCATCGCGGTGTTCCAGGCGGCGCCGGCGGCGTATCCCATGGGGTACGCGCTCCTCGGCCGGATCCTGCTCGGGCAGGGACGGCTCGCCGAGGCCGCGGCGGCGGTGGAGCAAGGATTCACGCAGCTCGCGGCGCAGGGGGGCGAGGGGCTGTTCGACACCAAGCTGCACCTCGCGGCGGCCGAGATCTGGCGCGCGCTCGGGCAGGGAGCCGCGGCCGAAGAGGCGCTCGCCACCGCGGCCCGCAAGCTCGCCGCGCGCGCGCACCGCTTCCCCGACGAGGAGGCGCGTCGGCGCTTCCTCGAACGGTCGCGCGAGCGCCGGCGGCTGCAGGAACTCGGGCACCCGATGCCCTGATCGGGATCGGGCGGATCAACTGATCATCGGTTCCGATCCGTACCATCGCGGCCGGGGATGCATCCGGCTTCTACAGAATTTTCCGCCTGACATGGGAGGCGCCGGAGGCCAGCGGACACCGGTGCTCCTCTTCCTCGGCTCCCTCGGCAGCGGCACGGACCCGGGCCTGTCGATCGCACCGAAGTCGACCGAGCGAATCTGGTACCATCGGCACAGGCAAAGGGGACTGGGATTCTTCCCCTTCAACCGCTCGCGAGGAGTCCATCTGATGCTGCACCGCTGGAACGCCCTCTGGCTCCCCTGTTCCTTGCTGCTGGCGACCGCGGCCCATGCCCAGACCCAGACCCAGATCAAGGGTCGCGTCATGGTGCTCGTCGACACCTCGGGGTCGATGCTCTTTCACTTCAGCGACAACAACTCGACCGGCGGCGACGGCGATACGAACTCGCGCTATACCGACGTCAACAAGACCAACCAGGTCTACTACCCCGGCATTTCGCTCGGCGGCGGTCGCTACGACGGCGTCAACAGCCGCCTCTACGCCGCCAAGCGCGCCCTCTCGAACGTCATCAACTCCACCGGCAACCTCGACTTCGGCCTCATGCGCTACGCGCCGAGCCCGAACACGACCACCTGCCCGAACGCCAACAACTGCTGCAACTTCTCGACCGGCGCCTGCAGCTGCGAGTCGCTCTACGTCGACAACCCGGGCGGCTCGGCCTGCGGCGTCGCCACCGATGGCCTCATCACCTGGAGCGGCAGCTGCGGCTCCAAGCCCAGCGGCAGCACCACCGCGCCCAACGGTGGCCAGATCCTCGTCCAGCCGTCGGCCACGAGCGCCCTGACGGCGCTGCAATGGGTCGATGGCGTGGAGGTCTTCCTCGACAACGGCCAGGGGTATCCGAGGAACGGCGAGCTCCGCGGCTCGGGTCCCACGCCGCTCGCCGGCAGCGCCCGCACCGCGCTCAATAATTGGTACCTGCCCATCTACAACTACACGCGGGCCAACCCGGGCTGTAACCCGCAGACCAACGCCCTGTGCGACCCGCAGCTCGATTGCCGCCCCTATGTCTTCGTCATGATGACCGACGGCGCCGACACCTGCGAGGGGTGCAGCTCGTCGGTCGGCTGCACGCAGATCACGTCCTACTGCACACGCAACTCCAACTGCGCGAGCGGCACCTGCACGAACGGGACGTGCACCTGCACGAGCAACAGCCAGTGCCCGGCCAACACGACCTGCATCAGCGGGCGGTGCGGCTGCACGACCGACGCGCAGTGCGGGACCGGCTACCGCTGCATCACGTCCCTGAACCGCTGCTATGACTCGCGGCAGCTCGACAACCCACCCGCCGTCGTCCAGCAGCTGACCGCGGCCAACACGACCAACCCGGTCCGCACCTACGTCATCGGCCTCGCCATCGTGAACAATGATCCCGCGGTGGGCGTGCTCAACAATATGGCCGCCGCCGGCGGCACCGGGACCGCGCGCTTCTCCAACAGCCAGTCCCAGATCGAGGCCGCCTTCGCCGACATCGTCGCCTCGTCGGTGAAGTACGAGACCTGCAACAACCGGGACGACAACTGCAACGGCGTCGTCGACGAGGGTTTCAGCAAGGGCGTGACCTGCACGGTCGGCGTGGGTGCCTGCCAGCGCAGCGGCATCACCAAGTGCAGCGCCGCCGGCTCGGACGTCACCTGCTGCGTCAACGACAACAACCCGAACAGCGCCTGCGCCGCGCTCCAGCCCGGCACGCCCGTGACCGAGGTGTGCAACAACGTCGACGACGACTGCGATGGTCTCATCGACGAGGGCGGCGTGTGTCAGGCCTGCACCCCGGTCGCCGAGACGTGCAACGGCCGGGACGACGACTGCGACGGCGTCGCCGACAACAACCTGGTCGACGTGAACCAGGCCTGCGGCCTCCAGCTCGGCGCGTGCACCGCGGGCAGGACCGCGTGCGTCAACGGCGTGCTGCAGTGTCAGGGCGGCACCCAGCCGAGCCCCGAGACGTGCAACAACGTGGATGACGACTGCGACGGCGTGGTCGATAACTTCGTGCGCAGCTGCTACAGCGGCGCCGCCAACACGAACGGCGTCGGTCCCTGCCACGCGGGCCAGCAGCGCTGCCTCTCGGGCACCTTCCAGGCCTGCGTCGGCGAGGTGCTGCCCACCCCCGAGAGCTGCAACAACGTGGACGACAACTGCGACGGGATCGTCGACAACGTCAGCGGCTCCGGCGGCGCCTGCTGCCCGAGCGGCAACTGCACCCAGGGCCAATGCCGGCCGGGGTCGCTGCAATGCTCGGGCGGGAACCTGCAGTGCCTGGGCTCGATCGGCCCCTCGGTCGAGACGTGCGACGGCGTCGACAACGACTGCAACGGCAAGATCGACGACCTCCCCGGCGCCGGGAGGCCATGCCAGCCGGCGGGCACCAACTGCCCGGGCCTGACCGCCTGCGATCCGCAGTCGGGGGCCATCGTGTGCCAGGCCTCGGCGCCCACCACCGAGGTGTGCGACGGCATCGACAACAACTGCAACGGCATCATCGATGACCCCGCGCTCATCGCCCAGAACGACCCGCGCCTCGGCAAGCCGTGCGGCGGCGGGCAGAACCTGCCGGCGCCCTGCCAGGCCGGCACCACCGTCTGCAACGAAGGCCAGGTGGCGTGCCAGGGCGGCGTCGGGCCGACCCCCGAGGTGTGCGACAACCGCGACAACGACTGCGACGGCCGCACGGACAATGGCGCCCAGTGTCCGCCGAACTACTCCTGCGTCCTCGGCCAGTGCCTCGCGCCCTGCGGCTCCGGGGAGTTCCCGTGCGCGGGCGGCTACTCCTGTGACCGGCAGCTGAACGTCTGCGTGCCCGTGCGGGGTTGCAACCCGGTTTGCGGGCAGTGCCAGACCTGCCGCGGCGGCCAGTGCGTCGACAGCTGCTCGCTCATCTCCTGCCCCACCGGCTCGATCTGCCAGTGCGGCACCTGCTCGGTGAACGACTGCTTCGACGAGCGCTGCACCTCGGGCCAGATCTGCGATCTCACGACGCGCACCTGCAAGCCCAACCCCTGCGCCGGGGTGCCGTGCGCCACCGGCCAGTACTGCGACCCCGGGACCGGCACGTGCGTCGCGACGTGCTCGTGCCCGACGGGCCAGCGGTGCGACAACGGCACCTGCGTGAGCGATCCGTGCGCCGGCAAGAGCTGCGCCGCGGGCAGCGTCTGCACGCTCCCGAACGGCGAGTGCCGCCCCGACGCGTGCTACGGCAAGACGTGCCAGGGAGGCCTGGTGTGCATCGACGGACGCTGTCTGCTCGATCCGTGCCCCAACGTCTCCTGCCCGACCAACTACCGCTGCCAGGTGAACAGCACCACGGGCGCCGTGGCCTGCGCTCCCATTCCGACCAGCGAGCGCGACCAGATCGTCTCCGTCGGCGGTGGCGGGTTCGCCTGCTCGGTGGGCGTCGGCTCGCCGCGCGGCCGCGGGGACGTCGCCGGGATGGTCTTCCTCGGCCTGGCCCTCGTCGCGCTGGGCGTGCGCCGCCGCGCCCAACACCGCCGCGGCGGCGACCTCTAGCCCCCCCTCCTCTAGCCCCCCCTCTAGACCGCGGCTCAGGCTCCGCTGAACTGCCCCGACTCTGCCCGGGAGGCACCCTCCTCGCCCCCCATCCCCATCAAACCCGCCTGCTCACAGCCCCATCGGCCCCGAAGGTTATGATTCCTCCGTGGCAGGCCCCGATATTCGCAGAAACGCTTGACGTCGCACCCTATCTTCCGGACCATGGCGTGAAGCTCCGCCAAGTCACCCGCTGAGAGAGGAAAGGGCAGGGATCCTCTTCGTTTCCGGTGCGAGCGGCGCTCCTCGAAGATGGATCCAGTGGCGCTCGATAACGGCATGCTCGTGGCCGAGCGGTTCGAGATCGAGCGCGAGGTCCGCCGTGGCAGCGCCGACGTGGTCTATCGCGCCCGCGACCGCTGGCGCGATCAGCAGGTCATGATGCGGATGCTGTGGGCCGATCCGCATGCGCTCGAGGCGGAGAGCTTCCTGCTGGGTGCGCGGATGCTGGCCGCGCTCGAACACCCCGGGCTCGAGGTCCACGTGGCCCATGGCCGCACGCCCGAGGGGCTCCTCTACCTGGTCACCGAATGGATCGAGGGGGAGGCCCTGGAAGATCGGTTGCGGCACCGGCCGCTGCGGGTGGGCGAGAGCCTCGGTCTCGCGCGCTCGGCCGCGGCGGCGCTCGGGCTCGTGCACGAGCGGGGGTTCGCCCACGGCAGCCTGTGGTCGGGCAACCTCCTCCTCCGGGGCGGGCAACCCGGAGACGTGCTGCTGACCGGCTTCGGCGTGGCGGGCCGCAACCCCGCCTGGACCACGGCCACCGATTCGGGGCGCATCGTCGAGGCGCTCCGCTACGTGGCGCCCGAGCAGGCGCGGGGCCAGGCGCGACAGTCCCCGAGCGCGGACGTGTTCGCGCTCGGCTGCGTGCTGTTCGAGTGCCTGACCGGGGCGCCGCCCTTTGGCGGCCGGCACGCGGCGACCGTGCTCGGCCAGATCCTGTTCCAGGAGGCGCCGCCCCTGCGGCAGCTGCGCCCGGAGCTGCCGGAGTCCCTCGCGCAGCTCGTGGGTCGCATGCTGTCCAAGCGGCCCGAAGAGCGGCCGGCCCATGGGCGGGCCGTGGTCCAGGCGCTCGATGCGATCGTGCTCGGACCGTCACAGCTCGCGCTCGTGCCGGGGGCGCTGCCGCTGCTCCTCAACGAGGGGGAGCGGCAGCTCGTGTGCCTGGTGCTGGCGCGGCCGACGGCCCAGGCGAGGGGCGCGGGGGTGGCGAGCGTCTCCAACGCCTGGCCGGCCGAGTTCGAGAAGATGATGGCGTCGCTGAGCATGCACATCGACCAGCTGGCCGATGGCTCGCTCATCGCCGTGATGCGCCAGGCGGGCCACACGGCCATGGACCTGGCGGCGCAGGCGGCGCGGGCCGCGCTCCTCCTCGGGGCCCGGCTCCCCGGGTGGGAGCTGGCCCTGGCCACGGGGCGCGGGACCGGGTCCGGGGAGCCGCTCGTGGCCGAGGCGCTGCGCCGAGCCTTCGAGCTGCTCGAGGCCTCGGGCAGCCCGGGGGCCAAGGCAGAGACGGAGCCGGGGACAGGAGCAGGGACAGGGCCGGAGATCGGGACGGCGCGAGGAGACCTGGGGGCTCCTGAGGAGCGCCCAGCCGATCCGGACGACGACCGCGGAGACCCCTCGCAACCCGAGTCCACCGAGGGCCGTAGCCCCGGCCCCTGGCTCGACGAGCTGATGGCGCGGCTCCTCGATCCGCGCTTCCACGTGCGATGGAGCGAGGGGGGCCGCGCGCTGCTCATGGGCGAGCGCCACGGCCGCTACGAGCTGCGTCCCCTCCTCGGCACCGTGACGCCGTGCCTCGGGCGGGAGCGGGAGCTCGCGCTCCTCAAGACCTGGGTCGAGTACTCGCTCGACGAGCCGATGGCGCAGGCGCTGCTCGTGCTCGGTCCCTCGGGCATGGGCAAGTCGCGCCTGCGGCAGGAGTTCGTGCGCCGCCTCGAAGAGAACGGGTTGAACCTGGCGATCTGGCTTGGCCGGGGCGACCCGATGCGCGCCGGGACGGCGTATGGCCTGCTCGCGCACGCGGTGCGGGAGCTCTGCGGCATCCGCGGCCCGGGGGACGTGGCCGAGCAGCGCGCGCGGCTCAGCGAGCGCGTCGGCCGCAACCAGCCCCCGGCCCAGCGGCCCCTCGTGGCCGAGTTCCTCGGCGAGCTGTGCGGGTTGCCCTTCCCCGACGAAGAGAGCGCGCGGCTGCGGGCGGCGCGCCAGGACCCGCGGCTCATGAGCGATCAGGTGACCGCGGCGTTCGTCGCCTTCCTCGGCGCCGAGTGCGCGCGGCAGCCCGTGATGCTCGTGCTCGAGGATCTGCACTGGAGCGACGCCGCCACGGTGCGCCTGGTGGAGGCGGCCCTGCGCGACCTCTGCGATCAGCCCCTGGTGGTGCTGGCGCTGGCGCGGCCCGAGCTCAAGGAGGCCTTCCCCCGGCTGTGGACCGGGCAGCGCATGCAGGAGCTGCGGCTCCAGGCGCTCGGCAAGAAGGCGAGCCTCGAGCTGGTCGAGCGGGTGCTGGGGGAGCGGGTGACGCCCGAGATGGCCGAGCGCATCGTCACGCAGGCCGGGGGCAACGCGCTGTTCCTCGAGGAGCTCATCCGCGCCGTGGCCGAGGGGCGCGCCTCCTCCGATGAGGGGGGCCGGCCGGCCCCGCTGCCGGAGACGGTGCTGGCCATGCTGCAAATGCGCTTCACCCGGCTCGAGCCCATGGCGCGGCGGCTCCTGCGGGCGGCCAGCCTGTTCGGCGAGAGCTTCTGGTGCGGCGGGCTGTACGCGCTGCTCGGCGGGGAGCGCCACGAGCAGGAGATCGAGCGGGCGATCGAGACCCTGCTGAGCGGCGAGGTGCTGGTCTTCCGCGGCGAGAACCGCGCCAAGGGCGAGCGGCTCTTCGCCTTCCGCCACTCGCTCCTGCGCGACGCCGCCTACGGCCTGATGGCCGACGAGGACCGGCGCCTCGGCCACCGCCTGGTGGCGGCCTACCTCGAGCAATCGGGCGAGCGTGACCCGATGGTGCTGGCGGAGCATTATCGCCTGGGCGGCCGGCCGGAGCGGGCCGCCGTCCATCTGACCCGCGCCGCCCACCAGGCGCTGGCCACGAGCGACCTCCAGGGCGCCCTGGCCCGGGTGGCGCGCGCCGTCGAGTGCGGCGCGCGTGGCGAGCTCCTCGGCACCCTGCGGTCCATCGAGGCCTGGGCCCAGCTCTGGCAGGGGAACTTCGAGCCCGCCTATCGGGCCCTGCAGGAGGCGCTCACGCTCTTGCCGGCGGGCAGCGCGGGCTGGGTCTCGGCCCAGGGAGCGGCCGTGGCGGCGCTCGGGTTCGAGGGACAACTGGGCCTCTGGCCTCACATCGAGTTGCTCGCCCAGACCGCCCTCTTACCGGGGGCGGAGAATGCCTATATGGAGCCGGCGATGATGGCCGCCACGTTCTGCGCCATCACCGGCAAGGAGAAGACGGCGGCGTGCCTCCTCGAGCGAATGCGGGAGGTGTGCGGCCAGATCGGCCGGCACGAGCCGCGGGCCCGGGCGATGCTCGATATGTCCGCGCTCTGGTACGAGCTGCTCGCCGAAGGCGACGTGGAGGCCTACAAGGCTCACGCGCAGGCGGCGTCGGAGGCCTTTGCCGAGACGGGGGATCGACGCTGGCTCTATGCCGCGCAGACACACCGCGGGGTCGGTCTCCTGCTCCTCGGCGAGATCGAGCCGGGCCGGGCGCTGTGCCGCGAGATGCTCGAGCTCCTCCGCCAGAGCGACGAGCCGGTCGCGCGGCTCGGGACGCAGGCGATGTTCGCCTTCGCGCTGGCCGAGGCCGGCGGGGCCGAGCATCGCGCCGAGGCCCGCGCGCTGGCGGAGGAGGCAGAGGGTGACCCGCTCATGCCGAGCTTCTGGGCCGGGATGGTGCACGTCGCGCTGGCGATCGTGTATGGCGACGTGGGGGAGCGCGGTGCGGCGGAGCGGGCGGCCGGGCGTGCGTTGGAGGTGTTCACGAGGGCGCCGGCGGCGTCTCCTCTGGCCTACGCGCTGCTCGGCCGGATCCTGCTCGCCGGCGGGCGGCTCAGCGAAGCGGGGGCGGCGATCGAGAAGGGGCTCGAGCAGCTCCACGCCCAGGGCGGCATGGGCCTTTGCGACACCAAGCTGCACCTCGCGGCGGCCGAGGTGCGGCGCGCCCTCGGGCAGGAGGAGGCGGCCGCGCGCGCCCTGCGCGACGCCCGGCGAACGCTCGACCGGCACGCGGCGCGGATCGCCGATGCCGAGTCGCGCGAGCGCTTCCTCTCCCATTCGCGCGAGCACGCGCGGCTGCAAGCGCTCGGTGCGCTCGATTCCTTGGATTAGAGAGGCACGAGCTCCCAGAGCTGGTTCTCGGCGCCTTGCTGCTTCTGGGGATAGGCGATGATCGGCGCCTGCGGGGCGCGGCTCGCGCCTTTGATGTCGAGGACGAAACCATTGAGCTTGCTGCGAATGAAATAAACCGAGGGGACCCCCGAGGGGACCAGCTCCCAGAGCTGGTTGTCCGTGCTCGGGCGGTTCTGGGGATAGGCGATGATCGGCGCCTGCGGCGCGCGGCTCGCGCCCTGGATGTCGAGGACAAAGCCGTTGAGCCGGCTACGGATGTAATAGTAGGGCCCGCCCGCGGGCACGAGCTCCCACTGCTGGTTCTCGCTGCCTTGCTGCTTCTGTGGATAGGCGATGATGGGCGTCAGGGGCGCGCGGCTCGCGCCCTTGACGTCGAGGACAAAGCCGTTGAGCCGGCTGCGGATGAAGTACCCGGCCTCGCGCGGGGCCGGGGGCTGCGGCACGGGCGGGCCTGGGATGTTGGGCGGCGGCGGGGGACGCCGCGGGGGCGGCGGCGGGGGCTCGCGAGGATAGGCCGGCGGTGGGCCGCTGGCCCCGCCGGGGATGTTGGCGGGCGGCGGCGTCGTCGTGGCGGGCCGCGCCACGCCCTGGCACCAGCCGTAGGGGCTGCAGGTGCGGGCGCCGTCGCATTGCCACTGGTTCGTGCAGCGGTTGGGGCCACCGGGGTTCTGGCTCTCGTCCCAGCGGTAGCCGGGGTTGTCGCCGGCGTGGGCGGTGGCGGTCCAGGCGCCGAGGACGAGCGCCACGGCGAGGCCCAGGAGGGTGCGCGGGCGCGGCGGCGCGTGGGGGGAGAGTCGCGGGGCACGGACTGGGGGCGTCTCGGGGTGGGTGGCCATGATTTGGATGTCCTCTCCGGGGGTGAAGAGTTGTGAGCCTTGGATGGGTTTGTTCTTGTGGATGGGACGCTGGGGCGAGGCTTTTGTTCAAGCGCCTGCCGGCTTCGCCGACGCTCACGCTCACGGTCACGCTTCGCTCACGCTCACGCTTCGCTCACGCTTCGCTCACGCTCACGCTCACGGGGGCGCTCACGGTCATGGAGGCACGGGGGACGGTCATGCTCCCACGGGGGTCTCTGGGGGACGGGGGCTATCTCGTCATCTCGACGGGACCGGAGGCGGTCATGAGGTTAGACTGGGGGCGTGGCGTCTTTACTCCCCTGGCTCTCCCTGTGGATCGCGAGCGCGATGCCGCTCGATCTGGCGACGGTCAAGCTGCCCTCGCTGGCGGCGCTGTCCGAGGCGGTGCAGCGCCGTGACACGGTGGAGCTCGAACGACTGGCGCGGCGGCTCGGCGCGGCCCGCCTCGTGCGCGCGGCGGCCACCGACACCCGGCCCCGCCTCCGGCAGGCGGCGCTGACGGCGCTGCCCCTGGTCGACGACGCGTGGACGGTGCTCCCCGAGCTCCTCGGTCTCTGCGGCGCGCGCGACAGTACGCTCGCCACGGCGGCGGTGCGCGCGGCGCGCGGCGTGGCCGAGCACCTGACCCCCGAGGAGAGCTACGCGCAGGAGGTCCCTCCCGATGTGCCGCGCCGCGCGGCCGAGGGGCTGATGGCCCTGGCCCTGCGGCGCGACCTCGCGCCGGCCGTGCGGGTGGAGGCGCTCCGTGGCGCGGTGTCGCTCCGCCCGCTCGCGCCGCCGGATTCGCGCGCCCTCGAGTCGCTGCTCGGCGACGGCGAGCAGCAGGTGCGGCAGACGGCGGCCGCGGCGCTCGAGCCGGCCCTGGTCCGCGCGCTCCTCGATCGCAACACGGCCAGCCTCGGCGAGCCGGGTGAGGCCGGGCTCCTGGCCCTGGAGGCGCTCGTCTGCGAGTACGGCGCCGGTCCGCTCGCCCCCGCGGCGCGCGAGCGTCTCGAGCAGCGGGCGGCGGACACCCAGGTGCCGCGCGACATCCGCGACCGGCTGCACCGCTGCCTCATGCCACGGGCCGGCGGCAAGGGCGCCGCCACCGGACGCGATGCCCGCGGCACCCGGCGCAGCGCCAGCCGCCGCTGAGCCGGAACACTACAGTTGGCCGCCGTAGCGCGGCACAGCCAGCGCCGGCGAGGCAAGGAGGGAACGGAGGGAGCGTACTGGAGGTACGCGACCGACTGACCGACGCCGCATCGCCGGCGCTGGCTGCGCCGCAGTAGGCGGAGAACTGTGGTGTTTCGGCTGAACTTCGTCGCCTCCGAATGGTGACGCCCGGAGCGTGCGCGGTGACATCATGAGCGTGCGCGGTGACGCTCAGAGCCCGCGCGGTGACGCTCAGAGCCCGCGCGGTGACGCTCAGAGCCCGCGCGGTGACGCCCCGAGCCCGCGCGGTGACACTCTGAGCGTGCGCGGTGACACGTTTTGACCGCGCGGTGACACTCTGAGCGTGCGCGGTGACGCTCCGAGCCCGCGCGGTGACACTTTTTGACCGTGCGGTGACACTTTTTGACCGTGCGGTGACATCTGGCGCCCGCATGGTGACGCCTGGCGTTCGCATGACGACGTCTGATCCCGCGGTGACATTGGGCGTCCGCGCGATGACGTTGGGCGTCCGCGCGCTGCTCTTGCTCTGACTCCGAGGAGGGGGAGGGCGTCGGGGGAAACGGCCCTGACGGTGTCGCAGGAGGACACGACCCAGGCGCGGCTCGCGCGATCAACAGGAGCGCTTTCTTGCCACTCCTGTTGACAAGGTCCCTCTCGGCTGGGCATTCTCGCTTCGCCCGGCGCGCCACCCGCAGGACTTATTTGCTTTGGCATCAAAGGGTTTACGCCGCTCGCAGCAGCCTGTGGCGACCCTCCGCGGGTAGTACCAGCGTCCGCTGGAAAGCGAAAACGCGCCGACAGCTGTCGGGTTTGTTGCGCAGGGAGGCTCCATGTCTCTGGTATCGGTTCCTGGGCCAGGGCCGGGCTCGTCCGCGGCCCCTGATCTCATTTGCCCCACCCTGGTGGAGCTCTTGCGGGCGCGGGTCGAGCGGGAGCCCACGCTCCGCGGCTACACCTTCCTCGTCGATGGGGACACCCGGGAGGCGCACCTCGACTACGCGGCGCTCGATGCGCAGGCGCGCGCGATCGGGGCCACGCTGCAGGCCCTCGGCGCGCAGGGCCAGCGCGCCCTCCTCCTCTATCCGCCGGGCCTCGAATACATCGCCGGCTTCTTCGGCTGTCTCTATGCGGGCGTGGTGGCCGTGCCCATCTATCCGCCGGACATCGCGCGCCTGGGCCGCACCCTGCCTCGGCTCCTCGCCGTGGCCAACGACGCCCAGGCCACGGTGGCCCTCACCACCTCGGCCATCCACTCCATGGCCTCGATGCTCTTCCAGCAGGTCCCCGAGCTCGCGGCGCTGCGCTGGGTGGCGAGCGACGCCGTGGACCCGGCGGCGGCGGACGGCTGGCGCGACCCGGGCGCGCGCCCCGACACCCTGGTCTTCCTCCAGTACACCTCGGGCTCGACCGCCGCGCCCAAGGGCGTGATGCTGACGCACGAGAACCTGCTCCACAACCTCGGGCTCATCTATCGATGCTTCGGGCACTCGAAGGCGAGCCAGGGCGTCATCTGGCTCCCGCCCTACCACGACATGGGCCTCATCGGCGGCATCCTGCAGCCGCTCTATGGCGGCTTCCCGGTGACGCTCCTCTCGCCGGTCGACTTCTTGAAGAAGCCGCTGCGCTGGCTGCAGGCGGTGTCGCGCTACCGGGCCACGACCAGCGGCGGGCCGAACTTCGCCTACGACCTGTGCGTGCGCAAGACCACGGCGGCCGAGCGCGCGGCGCTCGACCTCAGCTCGTGGGACCTGGCGTTCAACGGCGCCGAGCCGATCCAGCCCGAGACGCTCGAGCGCTTCGTCGAGGCGTTCGGACCCTCGGGCTTCCGCCGCGAGGCGTTCTACTCCTGTTATGGCCTGGCCGAGGCGACCCTCATCGCGTCGGGCGGCGAGAAAGCGGCGTTGCCGGTGCTGCGCACGGTGAACGCGGCGGCGTTGAAGGAGAACCGGGCGGAGGTGGTGGAGCCCACGCACCCCGAGGCGCGCACGCTGGTGGGCGCGGGCCGGGTGCTGGCCGATGAGCGGCTGCTCGTCGTACAGCCAGAGACGGGCGAGCCGTGCCCGGTGGGTCGGGTGGGCGAGGTCTGGGTGGCGGGGCCGAGCGTGGCGCAGGGCTACTGGAACCGGCCCGAGGAGACGGCGCGCGCGTTCCACGCCGTGCTCGCCGGCGGCGCCGAGGGCACGCGCGACCTCCGCGCGTTCCTCCGTACGTTCCTCCGTACTGGGGACCTCGGTTTCTTCGACGAGACGGGCGAGCTGTACGTCACCGGGCGCATCAAGGACCTCATCATCATCCGCGGCCGCAACCACTATCCGCAGGACATCGAGCGCACGGTGGAGCAGTGCCACGCGTCCCTGCGGCCCGGCTGCGGGGCGGCGTTCTCGGTGGACGTCGCCACGGGAACGGATCACGAGGAGCGCCTCGTGGTGGTGCAGGAGGTGGAGCGGCGCGCGGTGGAGGACGGCAGCGTGTCGCTCGCGGCGCTGGGCGAGGCGATCCGCCAGGCCATCGCCGACCAGCACGAGCTCATGACGCACGAGGTGGTGCTGCTCAAGGCGGGCAGCATCCCGAAGACGTCGAGCGGCAAGATCCAGCGCCACGCGTGCCGCGCGGAGTTCCTCGGCGGGAGCCTCGAGGCGCTGCACCGCAGCGTGGTGCAGGTGCTGCCCCGAGGGGAGGACAGCGAAGCCGCATCCCGTGAGCGTGAGCGGGCTCCCGGATCATCGACATCGGTAGAGGCAGAGGGGAACGGCGCTGTCGCTCACGCTCACGGTCACGCTCACGCTCACGCTCACGGGGGCGCTCGCGAGGGCGCGCACGGGGGCGCTGGCGTTCGCGATGTGCGCCTGGCGCTGGCGACGATGGAAGACGCCGAGGCGCGCAAGGCGCTCCTGGTGCTCCACCTGCAGGAGGCGGCGGCCCAGGTGCTCCGGCTCGCGCCGTCGCAGATCGACCCGCGGCGGTCACTCTATGCCTTTGGCCTCGACTCGCTCATGGCGGTGGAGCTCAAGGCCGCGGTGGAGGCGAGCCTGGGCGTGGAGGTGCCGCTCGGCGAGGTGATGGAAGGCGCGGAGCTCGACAAGGTGGCGGCCGGGCTCTTGATGCGCATGGCCGGGCCGCCCGGGGCGCACCGGGCGCAGGCCGCGGTGGGCGCGGCCGGTCCCGAGGAGACGGGCGATGCGCCGCTCTCCGGCGGCCAGCAGGCGCTGTGGTTCCTGCACCAGCTCGCGCCCGAGAGCGCGGCCTATCACGTGCCCGTGGCCGTGCGGGTGCGCGCGCGCCTCGACGTGGCGGCCCTGCGCCGCACCCTCGCGAAGCTGGTGGAGCGGCACCCCGCGCTCCGCACCACGTTCGCGGTGACGCCCGCGGGCCCGATGCAGCGCGTCCACGCCGAGCTGCCGCTCGACTTCGAGGC
>DATAGU010000093.1:0-34142 GCA_036263495.1 Polyangia bacterium
GTCTCGATGGTCACCTGGGCGATGATCGGCACTTCGCGCTCGGCCCGCCGCATGGCCTCGCGCGCGGCCAGCACCGCGGCCTTGAGGTTGAGGAGGTCGTACTGGGTCTCGATCTGCACGACGTCCACGCCGCCATCGATGAGCCCGTGGATCTGCGTAACATAGGAGGCGAACTGCTCGGCGAAGGCGATGTGGCCGAGCGAGACCATCTTGGTCGTGGGTCCGACCGAGCCCGCCACCCAGCGCGGCCGCTCCTTGGTTGAAAAGCCCGCCGCCACCTCGCACGCCACCTCAGCGGCCCGGCGTGAGAGATGATACGCCTCGTCCGCCAGACCGAACTCGCCGAGCACGATAGGCATCGAGCCGAAGCTGTTGGTCTCGACGATGTCCGCGCCGGCCTTGAGGTACGCCTCGTGGATGGAGGCGATCACGTCGGGCCGCCGTTCGTTCAGGAGTTCGACGCAGTTCTCCTTGCCGCCGTAGTCATCCAGCGTCAGCTGTGCGGTGTGGATCATGGTGCCCATGGCACCGTCGAAGACGAGGACGCGCTCGCGCAGCGCCTGGAGCAGCGGGAAACGACGGCAACGCTCATCCAGGCTCCAGCGGGGCCGGCGGATCGAAAAAGCTCGTGACAACATGGCGGGCCCTTTTATCACGTTGGCCTCCAGGTCCTAAGTTGCTTGCGAAGATTTCGCCAGCCCGACGAGCGGCTCGGGCCCCTTCCTCTTCTACTTCTACATCGGCCCTTCCACCGGCTCACCCGCTGTGCGGTTTGCATCGCCCCTCCGGATCAAGTCGTGTAGAATCTCGTACCCTTTCGGGATAGCCATGAGCGAGAAACACGAGCAAAATCAAGAGAAGTACAGCGTTGATGAGCGGCACTGGCGCGATGTGGGCGCCGGGCTGAGCGTCCTCGACCTGTCTGAGATCAACGGCCGGCGCCTGCAGATGGTACGCCTCATCCCAGGCGGCCGGATCTTGGCCCATCAGCATGCCGGCCCCGAAATCACCTACGTCATCCGGGGCTCGCTGGTCGTCGACGGTATCCGGCTCCGCGCCGGCGAAGTCCTCACCGCACCGGCCGGCACCATCCACCGCGAGACTGTCAGCTTCGAAGGTTGCGAGCTGATGATCGAGTGTTCCCCCGAGGACACGCTGCTCCCAAGCTAAGCACGGCCCCCACAACTGGAAGCTGAGTACGGCTCCCACAACCGTGTGGCACCGCGAGGGACCTGGTGTGCAGGTCCGCTCCGCGCTCTCGGGTCCCCGGCCCACGCTGAGGATCTTGGGCCGGGCTATGCCTTAATGCCTGCGGAGTCGCGCTCAGGGACCTGCACATCAGATCCCTCGCACACGCTGAGCGATCTCGTGAGGAGCTGCTCGCGCAACCTACAGGGAACCAAGCGGCGGACCTGATGGTACGATAGAGCCCCATGCCTCCACGCCTGCGCTTTGTCGTCGACGAGAACATCCCGCTCGCGCGGGAAGCGCTCGCCCCGCTGGGCGAGGTCACCGCGCTCCCGTCCGGCCGCCTCCGCCCGGAGACCGTCCGCGACGCCGACATCCTCTGGACCCGGTCCACCATCTCCGTGGGCGCGTCGCTCCTCGAAGGCAGTCGCGTGCGGATGGTGGCCACCGCGACCATCGGCACCGATCACCTGGACATCGACTGGCTCACCTCGCGGGGCATCACCTGGGCCTCGGCGCCGGGCTCGAACGCCCCCTCGGTCCGCCTCTGGTGGGCCGCGGCCCTCTGCACCCTGGCCGAGCGTCGTCAGCTCACGCTCGGGCGGCTGCGCGTCGGCATCGTCGGCGTCGGTCAGGTGGGCCGGCGCATCGAGGCCCTGGCCCGCGCGCTCGGCTGCGAGGTGCTGCGCTGCGATCCGCCGCGCGCCCAGGTCGAGGGGCCCCAGGGGTTCGCGTCCCTCAGCGAGCTGTGTGAGACCTGCGACATCATCACCATCCATGTGCCGCTCACCCGCGAGGGGCCCGACGCCACCTACCACCTCTTCGACGCCGCGCGCCTCGCCACCCTGCGTCCCGGCACCATCCTGGTCAATGCCTCGCGCGGCCAGGTGATCGACACCCCCGCCCTGCTCGCCGCCCAGAAGGCCAGGGATCTCACCGTCGTCCTCGACGTCTACGAGGGCGAGCCCGCGGTCCCGCCCGCGGTGATCCAGGCCGCCGTCCTCGCCACCCCCCACATCGCCGGCCACTCGCTCGACGGCAAGGTCGCCGGCACGAAGATGATCTACGACGCCACCTGCGCCCACCTCGGCATCCGGCCGCAGTGGAACCCGGAGCGCAGTCTGCCGCCCCTGCCCGTTCGGGTCCTGACCCTGGACACGCGCGACCTGCCGGAGGAGCGGGCCGATGAGGCCGTGGTCCTCAAGGTGGTGCGCCGCTTCTATCGCATCGAAGACGACGACCAGGCCATGCGTGACCTCGTCCGCCTCGATGATGGAGCGCGCGGCGCCGCGTTCTCGCGCTACCGCTCGAACTATCCGGTCCACCGCGAGCCCCTCGGTCTCGAGCTCGAGCTCGTGCCGCCCCGCCCGCGCGCCGCCGCCGCGCTCGCCACCCTCGGCGTCAAGCTCGTCGAGCGCTAAGCCGCTGATCGCCGTGGCGACGGGCGAGCCCCGTGCACGGCGCCCCTGCGTGCTAAGATTCGCCCCCGTGAAACCCCGATATATCCTCGTCTTCGTGCTCCTCTCGGCGAGCCTGGCCATGCCAGCCCTGGCGCGCCGCAAGCCCACCTCCAGGCGCCACCGCCACAGCACGCCCACTTCAGTACGGAAGGACCCGCCGCCACCGCCTGTGCAGGTGCCCGGGGCCGGCCCGGTGCGAACCCCGCCCGCCGATCCCACGACGCTGGTGGCCATGGCCGACGACATCGCCCGGCAGGTCGTGGCCTTGCGCGGCCTCGAGCTCAAGCGCCCCTTCTCCAAGGGCGTCCTCGACCGCGCCGGGATCAGCGAGCGCCTGCGCGAGCGCCTCGCCAAGGAGTACAACCCCGACGAGATCCAGATCGAGTCGCGCATGCTCAAGCGGCTCGGCCTCCTGCCCGCCAACGCAGACTACCTGAAGCTCCTCGACGATCTCCTCATGGAGCAGGTGGCCGGCTTCTACGACCCCTACACCACGCAGCTCTACGTGGCCGACTGGCTCGACGGCGGCTTGCAGCAGCCGGCCATGGCTCATGAGATCGAGCACGCGCTCCAGGATCAGCACTTCGACCTCAAGAGCTTCGCCACGCCCCTCAAGGAGGACGGCGATCGGCAGCTCGCGCGCTCGGCGCTGGTCGAAGGCGACGGCACCGCCGTCATGCTCGAGTTCGTGGCGCAGGGTCTCAACATCGACGTCGCCCACCTGCCCGACGCCCTCGAGACCATCGCCTCGCAGCTCAACTCGAACCAGATCCAGGCCGGCTCCCCGGGCAACGACCGGCTCGCGCAGGCGCCGCGCTTTTTGCGCGAGACGCTCACCTTCCCCTATTTCTCCGGGATGAAGTTCGTCCTGGCGACGCGCAAGGGACACCCCTGGTCCCGCATCAACGAGGTCTTCCGCGCCCCCCCCGAGTCCACCGAGCAGATCCTGCACCCGGAGAAGTATCAGGCGCACGAGCACCCGGTGGCGGTGACCCCCACGGCCCTGCGCAGCCTCGGGACGGCCAAGGAGCTGCGGCGCGACGTGCTCGGCGAGTTCGGCTGGTCCCTCCTGCTCGCCCTCCATCTCGACGACGCGCTCGCGCAGCGCGCGGCGGCCGGCTGGGGCGGCGACCGGCTGGTGGCCTACGGCGGCCCGGAGGGACCGGTGACCGTGGCCGCGTTGTCGACCTGGGACACCGAGCAGGACGCCCTCGAGATGGAGAGCGCGCTCCGCCGCTGGATGGCCAAGCACCTCGGCCAGCCCGAACCGGCCGCGGACCAGCCCGCGGTGCTCACCAAGGACGGCGAAGGCTGGTCGGTGGAGCGGCGCGGTCGCGAAGTGCTGGCGCTCTTCGGCGTGCCCGAGGAGGGCCGGGCCGGGCTGGCGGAGGAGGTGTGGAAGGGCTGGAGGGTCGGCGGGCCGTCGGCCAAGAAGGCGTCTACCCCGTGAAGTAGGCCACGGCCCGTCTCCACCCAGCCGAAACCCCCAGTTATCTGCCTGCTGCGGCATCCTACTGGGGTGTTCCGGCTGAGCGTTCTGACGAGAGCTACGAGTTCTTGAGCGGCCAGGTCTGCCACACCTCGGGCCGGTAGCCGACGGTGGCCTCGCGGCCGAAGCGGACGATCGGCGTCTTGAGGAGGAGCGGATCGTCGAGGAGCAAGGGCTCGATGCGCGCGCCCGTGGGGGCGGCGGCGCGCAGGCCGCGATCGCGGTAGCGGGTGCCTTCCCGGTCGAGGAGCGCCTCCACCCCGCCGGCGCGCTCGGCGACCGAGCGCAGCTCGCCCGGCGAGAGGCCGCGGCGCTCGAGGTCGAGCGACGTGATGGCGACGCCGCGCTCCTTGAACCAGCGCTCGGCCTTGCGGGTCTCCTGGCATTTCTTGCGGCCAAACATCTGCACTGTGGCTGCCATGGCGGTGCTGTGATGGATACCTCAGTCGCGGGGACTTATCACCCTGGTCATGGATGGACCACGGGGCGCCACGGTTGATGGGGCGCCGGCGGGCCCTCGTCTCACGAAGCGATGAGCTCTACTTCTGGGACGCGGTCGCCGAGACCGATAGCCCCTCCGCTGTTTCCCCACCGGGCAGCGGCGAGGCTTCGTGATACACCTTCCGCCCCATGATCAGCTTCACGAGCGTCAGCAAGCAGTACGGAGCGCAGATCCTCTTCGTCGACGCCGCCTTCCAGCTCAACCCGGGCGAGAAGGTGGGCCTGGTGGGCCCGAACGGCGCGGGCAAGACCACGATCTTCCGCCTCATCACCGGCGAGGAGACGCCGGACGAGGGCGCGGTGGAGCGGCCGCGGCGGCTCTCTGTCGGCTACTTCCGTCAGGACGTGGGCGACATGCGCGGGCGCAGCGTGCTCGCGGAGACGGTGGCCGGGGCCGGCGAGGTGGCCGCGCTCGGCGAGGAGCTGGCGGCGCTCGAGGCGCGCATGGCCGAGGCGGGCGACGACCTCGACCAGGTGGTGACGCGCTACGGGGAGGTGCAGGCGCGCTACCAGGAGCTCGGCGGCTATGACGTGGAGTCGCGCGCGCAGTCGATCCTGGCCGGGCTCGGGTTCACGCCCGATCAGGTGGCGGGGGACGTGGGGCGCCTCTCGGGCGGCTGGAAGATGCGCGTCGCGCTCGCCCGCATCCTGCTCCTCCGCCCGGACCTCCTGCTCCTCGACGAGCCCACCAACTACCTCGACATCGAATCGATCCTGTGGCTCGAGGCGTTCCTGCGCCAGTACCCGGGCACGGTGATGATGACCTGCCACGACCGCGACGTGATGAACCGGGTGGTCAAGAAGATCGTCGAGATCGACGGCGGGCAGGTGCGCAGCTACGGCGGCGACTACGATTTTTACGAGCGCGCGCGGCAGCTCGAGGCGGAGCGGCGCGAGGCCGAGTACGAGCGGCAGCAGGCCATGCTGGCCAAGGAGAGCCGCTTCATCGAGCGCTTCAAGGCGCACGCGGCCAAGGCGGCGCAGGTGCAGAGCCGGGTGAAGAAGCTGGCCAAGATCGAGCGCATCGAGCCGCCGCGGCGCCTCATCGAGAAGAGCTTCGACTTCCGGCGGCCGCCGCGCTCGGGCGAGGACGTGGTCAAGGTGGCCAAGGTGCGCAAGGCCTACGGCGCGCGCGTGGTGCACGACGGCATCGATCTCCTCGTGCGGCGCGGCGAGCGCTGGGCCGTGATGGGCGAGAACGGCACGGGCAAGACGACGCTCCTCAAGATGATCGCCGGGGCGCTCACGCCCGACGCCGGCGAGGTGAATGTCGGGGCCTCGGTGACCCTGGGCTACTTCGCGCAGCACCAGATGGAGCAGCTCGACGCCGAGCGCACGGTGATCGAGGAGCTGGTGGCGCACGCCCCGACCACGGGCCTCGGCGTCCTGCGCAACCTGGCCGGCGCCTTCGGCTTCCACGGCGACGACGTGGACAAGCCGGTGCGCGTGCTGTCAGGCGGCGAGCGAGCGCGGCTCGGGCTGGCCAAGATCCTGTTCGACGCCCCGAATCTCCTCGTCCTCGACGAGCCGACCAACCACCTCGACATCGTGACCAAGCGGGCGCTCGTGCGCGCGCTCGACGGCTTCGAGGGGACGATGGTGTTCGTCTCGCACGACCGCGCCTTCCTGCGCGCGCTCGCCACGCGCGTGCTCGAGCTCAGCCCCGAGGGGCCGCACATCTATAGCGGCCGCTACGACGAGTACGTGGCCCGTACGGGCCGGGAGGCGCCGGGCATGCGGCAATCTTAGGTCCGGTCCGCTCCATGCCGGCTGGCAAAGCCATACGTGGGCATCGAGATCGAAGATCAGTGGCGGTGGTTGTCCGGCTCCTTGGTGGCGGTGACCCGGATCTCGCGCAGCGCCTTCACGTTGGCGCAGGCGTCCACGACGCCGGTGTCGCAGGCGACCGGACGGGCGAGGTAGAAGCGCACCGGCCCGCCCTGCTTGGGCGGTAGCTCCCCATCGCCCAGGCGGTACGTGACGACGCCGCCCTCCACCTCGGCGCGCGGCACCGAGATGGTGAAACCGTCCGACGAGCACAGCGTGAGGTACGCCCCTCGGGCCCCGACCGCGGCCAGCACCGAGGAGAGCCGCACGCCGCCACCGACACGCCCGGGCACGAGGGCCCCGATGTCGGGGACCTGATCGGGCAGCGCCGCCAGCTCCGCCATCGTGAAACTCCCCGGCGTGTCCACCTCCCCGCTCAGCTGCAGTAGGTCCATGGCCTGCGTTATCACGTCACCGGCTGTCCTGGTCAAGGGCCGGCCGGGACGCAGATCCTCGGGAGCGCCCGTCTCGGCCCCAGAGGACGGCGGGCGGCCCCAGAGGACGATAGACGGCGAAGGACGGCGAGGCGGAAGCGATACGAATCGTGGGCTCCCTCGCAGGGTGAGGGGTGGTACTCTCCGCCGCCGGTGGCTCCGGGTGCGAGCCCAGAGCCTTGGTTTGAGGACTTTTACCCCGGCAGGAGTTACGGACATGAGACGACTCTTCATCTTGTCCCTGGTGGCCGCAGGCGGATGGGCACTCGGGGCTTGCAACGAACCGCCCTCTCCGATCGAGCGCATCCCCGCGACCAGCACCATGACCGCGCCCGGTCTGTCGGGCCCCGTCAACGTCGTGCGCGACGAATGGGGCGTCCCCCACATCTATGGGCAGTCGCTGCCCGACGTGGCCTATGCCCAGGGCTTCATGACCGCCTCCGACCGCATCGTGCAGATGGAGCTCTACCGCCATCAGGCCGACGGCTCCTTGTCGCTCGTGGTGGGCGGCCTCAGACCGGCCGCGCTCGACGATGACATCCGCATGCGCGTGCATCACCTCCGGGCCACGGCCAACGCCCAGCTCGAGCTGCTGCGCGCCTCGAGCGATGCCACGGATCAGGAGATCGTCCGCACCCTCACGAGCTACGCCGCCGGCGTCAACGCCTACCTCGCCGAGCTCCAGGCGGGACGGGCCGCGCTGCCCGCCGAGATCGCGGCCTTGTACAACCCGAGCAACATCCGCCCCTGGACCGAGGCCGACTCGCTCGTCATCGGCGAGCTCCTGTCCTTCTCGCTCGCCTTCAACGGCGACGCCGAGATCGACTACACCCGCATCCACGACAGGGCCGAGCAGGTCTATCCCCAGAACGACCCGCGCAACGGCATCGACCGCGATCTCCTCCTGTTCGCGCCGGTGGACCGCACCTACACCTTGCAGGGTTGGCCCGGGCTCGGCCAGGGCGTCCGCCCGGCGACGTCGCAGAAGACGGCCCGGATCGCGCCGCAGGCGGTCCGGACGGCCGGGCAGGCCGGGTCGCGCCTGACGGCACAGGACAGGGCTCGCCGCCAGGCCGTGCTCGCCGCCGCCGCCGACAACCTGCGCGGCATCGGTAACCTCCTCACGCAGAACATCGAGTTTGGCTCGAACGACTGGGTGGTGGGTCCGTCCCTGTCGTCGACCGGCAACGCCCTACTGGCCAACGATCCCCACTTGTCGCTCGGTAACCCCTCTACCTTCTACATGGTCCACCTGGTGGTGAGCGGGTCGCGGCCGCTGAACGTCCTCGGCGCCGGCCTGGTCGGCATCCCCGGCGTGGTGCTCGGCTTCAACGAGCACGTCGCCTGGGGCTCGACCACCAGCGTCCTCGACGTCACCGACGTCTACGAGGAGACCGTGGTGCCGTGCAGCGGCTCTACGAACGGGGCCCAGTGCGTGGTGTTCCGCGGCAACCAGGTGCAGCTCACGCCGCGCCAGGAGACCTTCGAGGTGGGCTTGTTCGGCGAGGTGCAGAGCACCGTCCAGGTGACCCTCTACGACGTGCCGCACCACGGCCCGATCGTCCCCCGCGTAAGCAGCGGCCAGGTCGCAGCCCTCGGCTCGACCGAGCTGTCCGTGCGCTACACCGGCTATGAGCCGGCGCTGCAGCTGCGCGCCATCCTCAACCTCGACCGCTCCGCGAGCGTCAACCAGGCCCTGCAGGCGCTCAACCAGGACTTCAAGTACGGCGGCCAGAACTGGGTGATGGTGGACGATCAGAAGAACTTCGGCTGGACCCAGATCGTGCGCGTGCCCCGCCGCCAGGCCGGCCCGCCGCCGTGGCTCGTGCTCCCCGGCGACGGCAGCGCCGAGTGGGCCGGCGACCTCGACCCGCGGTACATCCCGCAAGCGGTCAACCCGAGCCAGGGCTTCCTCGCCACGGCCAACGCCGATCCCATCGGCGTCACCGACGATGGCGATCCCTGGAACGAGCCGGTCGTGAACGGCCTGCCGCTCTACATCGGCTACGGCTGGGACGCGGGCACCCGCGTCGGCCGCATCACCAAGCGCATCCAGGCCGGGAGCACCGGGGGCAGGAAGCTGACGCTCGACGACATGCAGTCGATCCAGGCGGACGCGGTGAGCGAGTGGGGTGAAACGCTGTCGCCCGCGCTGATCGCGGCGGGGCAGGCGCTGGCCAGCGAGATCGCGAACCCCGGGAGCAACCCGGACCTGGCCGCGATCGCCCTCGGCGCCCGCAGCGACGTGAAGAACCTGGTGAGCTTCGCCGTCGGCCGGGTCACGGCCTGGAGCTTCGACACGCCCTCGGGCGTGGACGAGGCGACCGGCGCGGCGCTCACCTCGCCGGCCAGCGTGGTGAACGACTCGCAGGCCACGCTCATCTTCACCGCCTGGTGGCAGCGCCTGACCGCGCTCGCGCTCAACGACGAGCTCACGCAACTCGGGGCGCAGCAGCCGCAGGTGGACGTGGCGCGGCTCATCGCCCGGATGGTGACCCAGCCGGCCTCGCTGGCCACGGGGGAGTCCTCGCCCGGCAATGCCCGCCTGTTCGACGACGTGACGACGCCGCAGGTGGAGACCCAGCGCCAGATCGCGGCGCAGGCGCTGGTGGACACGCTCGCCCTCCTCATCGATCGTCTGGGCGGCGACCAGACGGCGTGGCGCTGGGGGACCATGCACACGCTCACGCTGCGCTTCCCGCTCGGCCTCGACACCCTCAACACGCCGAAGCCGAGCGACACGCCGTTCGGCAACGGCTTCCCGCGCCACGGCGCCAACGGGACCGTGGACGTGGCCAGCCCCGGCCTGAGCGTCTTCGGCAACTTCGCCTACCGTTCGGGCCCGGTGCAGCGCCTCGTGTGCGAGATGACGCCGAACGGCCCCCGTGCGCGCAACACCCTGCCCGGCGGCGAGACGTTCAACCCGGCCTCTCCCCACTACCGCGACCTCATCGAGCTGTGGCGGCGCAACCAGACCTTCGACGTGGCCTTCACCGAACAGGACGTGGGGGCGAGCGCGCAGCGGGAGTACAACACGCGGCAGATCGGACGCGTGCGCTTCAACCCCGCCACCCGCTGATCTAACGAACTGGCGAACTGGGCCGATCCGGCCTGACCTCGCCCTCCCGCCGGGCCGCATCGCCTCTTTCAGCCCGCCCATCTCCACCCATACCTTTCCTTCAAGAAGTGATCTGGCTAGGATGCCACCCCCATGTCGGCTCCCACCAAGCGTCCTCCCTCGTCCGCGCCGCAACGCCGGCGGCGCGGCATCGATCCTCAACCCACGCCCGGCGCCCCTCGCGTACGGCGCGGCACCGTGCGCCTGGCCGGCGATGTGGCCTGGCGCGTGCGCATCGGCCACCCCTGGATCTTCCGTGAGGCGCTCGGCAACCGCCCGCTCCGCGAGGGTCCGGGCGAGACCGTGGACGTGCTCGACGAGACCGGCGACTTCGTCGGGCGCGGCCTCTACGACCCGAACGGGCCGATCGCGATCCGCGTCTTCACCCACCGGCCCGACGAGTCGCTCGACGCGGCGGGGATCCGGCAGCGGGTGCTCCAGGCACGCGAGCTGCGCCAGCGGCTCTTGCCGCCCGGGCTCACGGTCCATCGCATCATCCACGGCGAGGGCGACGGCATCCCCGGCGTGGTGGTGGACCGCTACGGGGACTTTCTCGTGGTCCAGCTCTACACCGCGGCGGTCGAGCCGCTGCGCGAGTCGCTGTATGCCGCCCTGGAGGAGATCTGGCGGCCGCACGGCATCTACGAGCAGCACCGCTACCGGCCGCAGACCGGCGAGGGACCGCGCGCGCCGGCCGAGCTCGTGCGCGGCGCCGTGGCGCCGGTCGAGGTGGAGGTGCGCGAGGGCGAGGTGCGCTTCGCCGTGGACGTGACCGCGCCGCTCGGCTCCGGGCTGTTCCCCGACCTGCGCGTGGGCCGGCAGGCCATCGGTCGCCTGGCCGCAGGGCGCAGCGTGCTCAACCTGTTCTCGTACACCGGCGCCTTCTCGCTCTATGCGGCGCGAGGCGGGGCGCGCGAGGTCGTCTCGGTGGACCTGGCCTCCAAGGCGCACGCCCGCGCGCGCCACAACCTCACGCTCAACGGCATGCCGGAGCAGGGGCAGGAGTTCATCGCCGGCGATGTGCTCAAGGTGCTGGCGCGCATGGCCGAGCGGAGCCGGCGCTTCGATCTCGTCATCATCGACCCGCCCTCCTTCGCCCAGGGCAAGGGCCAGGTGTTCGTGGCGCAGCGGGACTATCGCGACCTCGTGGCCGCGACCCTGTCCGTGCTCGCGCCGCACGGCCTCCTCGCCTGCGCCTCCAACACCGCCAAGATCCCGCTCGAGGAGTTCGACCGCATCATCGGAGACGGCGCGCAGCGGGGGGGCCGACGCCTCGGCGTGATCGAGCGCTTCGGCCTACCCCCGGACTTCCCCGTCCCCGCCGGCTTCCCCGAGGGGCACTACCTCAAGTTCTCCATCTGCGCCGCCATGCCGTAGGCCCCCGTCAGTGACCGTGGTGGACGTCGGCGTCGATCTTGTGATCGCGCGTCTCGCGGATGAACCACCCGCCGACCACGAGCGTCACCCCGCAGACCACGGTCGGATACAAGAGCCCCGCATAGATCGCCCCCGCACCAAAGTTGCTCTTCGCCCAGGGTGACGCCGTGACCGCCGTCGCGATCAGCGGCAGGAAGCCGCCGAACCAGCCATTGCCGAGGTGGTAGGGGAGCGACATGGACGTGTAGCGGATCTTCGTGGGGAAGAGCTCGACGAGGAACGCCGCGATGGGGCCGTAGACCATGCACACGTAGATCATCTGCAGCGTGAGCAGGAGGATCATCATGCCGTAGTGGATCTGGCTCGGATCCGCGCTCGGGAGGCCCCCCGGGTTGGAGAAGTGCTTGAGCCCGACATAGATCGGGAAATACGAGAGCGCCCCGAGGAGGCAGCCCCCCAACATGATCTTCTTTCGCCCGATGCGATCCGAGAGCCAGCCGAAATAGACGAACAGCGGCGTGGTCAGGGCGAGCGCGATGGACACCAGGAGGTAGGCCGTCTTCCAATCGATCTTCAGCGTCGCCTGGAGGAACGTCAGGGCATAGAACTGCCCCGTGTACCAGACCACGCCCTGGCCCGCCGTCGCGCCGAACAGGGCGATCAGCACGTAGCGCAGGTTGAGCGGGTTGGTGAAGCTCTCCTTGAACGGATTGACCGAGGCCTTGCCGCTGCTCTTGAGCTTCGTGAAGAGCGGCGACTCGCGCATCTTCAGGCGGATGTAGAGCGAGATCGCGAGCAGGACGAACGAGAGCAGGAACGGGATCCGCCACCCCCAGGCCTTGAACGCGGCCTCCCCGAACGAGATCCGCGTGATTCCGATGACGCCCATGCTCACGAAGAAGCCGAGCGTCGCCGTGGTCTGGATGAAGCTCGTGTAGTACCCCCGCTTCGCGTCCGGCACGTGCTCGGCCACGTAGGTCGCCGCACCGCCATACTCACCGCCGAGCGCCAGGCCCTGGAGCAGGCGCAACGCCACCAGCAGGAACGTCGCCAGGAGCCCCCACTGCGAGAACGTCGGCAGGAGGCCGATGAACGCCGTGCCGAGCCCCATCGCGGCCATGGTCACCAGGAACGTGTACTTCCTCCCGATGCGGTCGCCGATGTGGCCGAACACCAGCGCCCCGAGCGGCCGCACGCCGAACCCGGCCCCGAACGTGGCCAGGCTCGCGAGCAGCTGGGCGGTCTCATTCCCCGTCGGGAAGAACAGCCCGCCGAAGAACACCGCCAGGCTGCCGTACAGATAGAAGTCGTACCACTCGAACAGGGTGCCGAGCGATGCGGCCAGGATCACGCAGCGAAGCGTGGTCGCCTCGGCGGGACCATCAGGGGAGAGGGCGTCAGCGCGCGGTGATCCGTTGTCCACGAGTCTTCTCCAGGGGCCGGGTACGCGGTGCGGTCCAAAAAGGGCCCACGTCAGCGTGAACGTGAGCGCGATCGACGGGCTATCTCGCCCCCCGCGCCAGCAGGCGGGCTCGCAGCTCACCGACGAGCCCCCGCCGGAAGGCCAACACGCAGAGGACGAAGGTCGCGCCGATGATCACGGTCACCCAGGCGCCCACGGTGTCGGCCAGATAGTTCTGGAGCGCCACCACGGAGAACGCGCCCACCACCGGGCCGAGCACCGTCCCCATGCCGCCGAGCAAGGTCATCAGCACCACCTCGCCCGACATGTGCCAATGCGCGTCGGTCAGCGAGGCGAGCTGGAGCGCGATCGCCTTGGTCCCGCCCGCCAGCCCGGCCAGCGCCGCCGACAGCACGAAGGCGAGCAGCTTGTACCGATCGGCGTCATACCCGAGCGACACCGCCCTCGCTTCGTTCTCGCGGATCGCCTTCAGGACCTGGCCGAACGGCGAATGGATCGTCCGGTGGATCAGCGCGAAGCCGAGCACGAACACGCCGAGCACGGCGTAGTACATGTTGATGTCGTCGGCGAGGTTCACCACACCGAGGAGACGCCCGCGGGGGATCGCCTGCATCCCGTCCTCGGCGCCGGTGAATGACGACTGCAGGCAGTAGAAGTACACGAGCTGCGCCAGCGCCAGCGTGATCATCGCGAAGTAGATGCCCTGGCGGCGGATCGCGAGGCTGCCGATCACGAACCCGAGCGCCCCCGCCACCACCATGCCGGCCAGCAGGCACAGCTCGGTCGGCCACCCCAGCGTCTTGGCACAGTAGCCGGCGACATAGGCCGCGAGGCCGAAGTACGCCGCGTGCCCGAAGGACAAGAGCCCCGCGAAGCCGAGCAGCAGGTTGAAGGCGCAGGCGAACAGCGCGAAGCACAGCGCCTTCATCAGAAAGACCGGATAGGCCCCGATCCAGGGCGCCGCCAGGGCCAGGACCAGCAGGCCGCCATACAGCATCACCAGTTGTTTGCGCATGGGGGTCAACGCTCTTTGCCAAACAGGCCCGCGGGTCGCAGCAGCAGCACCAGCGCCATGATCATGAACACCACCGTGTCGGAGAACTGGGGGTAATAGACCTTGGTCAGCCCCTCGATCATCCCGAGGCCGACGCCGGTCACGATCGAGCCCAGGATGGATCCCATCCCGCCGATCACCACCACCGCGAAGACGACGATGATGAGGTTCGACCCCATGAGCGGCCCCACCTGGAAGATCGGCGCCGCCAGCACCCCGGCGAAGCCGGCCAGCGCCACGCCGAAGCCGTAGGTCAGCGTGATCAGGAGCGGCACGTTGACCCCGAAGGCCTGGAGCAGCCTGGGGTTCTCGGTCGCGGCGCGCAGATAGGCGCCGAGCTTGGTCTTCTCGATCACGAACCACGTCGCCAGGCACACCGCGAGCGAGGCCGCGACCACCCAGGCCCGGTAATACGGCAGGAACATGAACCCGAGGTTCTTGCCGCCGCGCAGCGCGTCGGGCGTCGAATAGGGCTGCCCCGACACGCCGTAGAAGTACCGGAACACCCCCTCGATGACGAGCGCCAACCCGAACGTCAGGAGGAGGCCATACAAGTGATCGAGCTGATTGAGCCACCGCAAGAACAAGCGCTCGATCACGATCCCCACCAGGCCGATGAGCGGCGGCACGATCGCCAGCGCCCACCAGTAATTGAGCCCGAACTTCTCGAGGAGCCACCAGGCCGCGAAGGCGCCCATCATGTACAGGGCGCCGTGCGCGAAGTTGATGATGTTGAGGAGCCCGAAGATGATCGCGAGCCCCAGGCTCAAGATGGCATAGAACGACCCATTCACCAGCCCGAGCAGCACTTGCCCGAGCAGCGCCTGGAGGGGAACGCCGAAGAGTTCAGTCATGGGACGACACTGGAAGGTCTCTTAGAAGGTCTCTATGCGAGGAGGGACACCGCACGGCGACACGACGCCTATTTCTTGACCAGCGGACAGGTGCTCTGCGACAGCGGCCGGAACGCCTTGTCCCCGGGCACGACCTCGACGATCTTGTAATAGTCCCACGGGCGCTTCGACTCCCCCGGGCTCTTCACCTGGGCGAGGAACATGTCGTGCACCATGCGGCCGTCCTCGCGGACCTTGCCGTTCTTGGCGAACACGTCATTGACCGGGATCTCGCGCATCTTCGCCATCACCGCCTGCGCCTCGTCGGTGCCCGCCGCCTGCACCGCCTTCAGGTAGTGCAGCACCGCGGAGTAATCCCCCGCCTGCACCATCGTCGGCCGCGCCTTGTGCTTGGCGAGGAACCGATCGGACCACTTGCGCGTATCGTCGTTCATGTCCCAGTAAAAGCCGTCCGTCAGGAGCATGCCCTGCGCGGCCTGGAGGCCCAGGCTGTGCACGTCGGTGATGAACACGAGCAGGCCGGCGAACTTCTGCCCGCCCTCCACGATCCCGAACTCGTTGGCCGCCTTGATGGCGTTGATCGTATCGCCGCCCGCGTTGGCGAGACCGATGATCTTGGCCTTCGAGGCCTGCGCCTGCAGGAGATACGACGAAAAGTCGGCGGTCGAGAGCGGGTGGCGCACCGAGCCGAGGACCTTGCCGCCCGCCTTCTTGACCACCTCCGACGTGTTCTTCTCGAGCGACTGCCCGAACGCATAGTCGGCCGTCAGGAAGAACCAGGTGTCGCCCCCCTTCTTGACCACGGCATTGCCCGTGATGTTCGCCAGCGCGTAGTTGTCGTACGCGTAGTGGATCGTGTTGGCGTTGCACTTGTCGCCCGTGAGATCCGTGCTGCCCGCGCCCACGACGATGGCGATCCGGTTCTTCTCCTTGGCGACGTTCGAGACGCCGAGGGCCACGCCCGAGTTGAGCAGGTCCGTCACCATGTCGACGCCGTCGCGATCGAACCACTCGCGCGCCTTGTTGGTGCCGACGTCGGCCTTGTTCTGGTGATCGGCCGAGACCAGCATGATCGGCTTGCCCAGCACCTTGCCCCCGAAGTCGTCGATGGCCATCTGGGCCGCGATGATGGCGCCCTGGCCGCCGAGGTCCGAGTACACCCCGGACATATCGGTCAGGATGCCGATCTTCACCACGTCGCCAGAGACCTTGCCGGGCGCGGCGGCCTTCTGCGCCGCCGCCGGCAGCGTGCTGCACAGGGCCAGGGCGAGCGCGGTGACAATAGACTTCCGATACATGGCCTTCCTCCTTGCTTCTTCGCGTGTCTGATGGCGTATCGGGCCCGCTCGGGCCCGGCGCTGGTTCAGACCCCCAGCAGCTGGTGCAGACGCTCGGCCTCGGCCTCGAGCCCCTCGCGCGGGATGGCCGCCACCACCTGGCCGTGCTCGATCACGTAGTTGCGGTCGGCGAGCGGCGCCGAGAACTGGAAGTTCTGCTCCACCAGCACGATCGTGTATCCGCGCTCCTTCAGCGTGCGCAGCGCGCGGCCGAGCAGCTGGACGATCACCGGCGCCAGCCCCTCGGTGATCTCGTCGAGCAGTAGCAGCTTGGCGCCGGTGCGCAGGATGCGGGCGAGCGCCAGCATCTGCTGCTCGCCGCCCGAGAGCCTGGTGCCCTGGCTCTTGCGCCGCTCCTTCAGGTTGGGGAAGAGCGTGTACAGCTCGTCCACGCTCATCCCGCCCGGGCCCAGCGTCGGCAGCAGCGTCAGGTTCTCCTCCACGTCGAGGCTCGAGAAGATGCCGCGCTCCTCCGGACAATAGCCGAGCCCGAGGCGGGCGATCTTGTGCGGCGGCAGATCCATCACCTGCTCGCCGTGCACCACGATGGATCCCTGCCGCCGCGGCACCAGGCCCAGGATCGCCTTCAGCGTCGTCGTGCGCCCCGCGCCGTTGCGCCCCAGCAAGGTGACGAGCTCGCCCTCGCGCACCACCAGGTCGATGCCGTGCAGGATGTGCGACTCGCCATACCAGGCGTGGAGGTTCTCCACCCGCAAGAACTCGCGGCGCGCGCCCGTCGCCTCAGCCATGAGCGACCTCAGCCGAGCCCATGTAGGCCGTCCGCACCTCCGGGTTCTGCGACACCTCCTCGTAGGTCCCTTCGGCCAGGATCGACCCGCGCTGGAGGACGGTGATTGTGTCGGTGAGCCGGGCCACGACGCTCAGGTTGTGCTCGACCATCAGGATGGTCCGATGGGCCGAGACGCGCTTGATGAGATCCGCGACCAGGCTCACGTCTTCGTGCCCCATGCCCGAGGTGGGTTCGTCGAGCAGCATGAGCTCCGGATCGAGCGCCAGCGTGACCGCGATCTCGAGCGCCCGTTTGCGACCGTAGGGCAGGTTCACCGTCACCGTCTCGGCGAAGCCGCCCAGGCCGACGTCGTCGAGCAGCTCGTGCGCCCGCGCGTTCAAGCGATAGAGCGACGCCTCCGAGCGCCAGAAATGGAACGAGGTGCCGAGCTTGCGCTGCAGCGCGATGCGCACGTTCTCGAGCACGGTGAGGTGCGGGAACACCGCCGAGATCTGGAACGACCGCACGATGCCGCGCCGGGCGACCCGCGCCGGCCGCTCGGTCGTGATGTCGTGGCCGTTGAACACGATGCGGCCGCGCGTCGGCGGCAGGAACTTCGTGAGCAGGTTGAAACAGGTCGTCTTGCCCGCGCCGTTCGGCCCGATCAGCGCGTGGATGGTGCCCCGACGCACCTTGAGGTTCACGTCGCTCACCGCGACGAACCCCTTGAACTGCTTCGTGAGCCCCTGGGTCTCGAGAATGTAGTCGGCCACGACGGATCCTATGGGATCAGGTGATTCGCCACCATCTGATACTGCACGCTCGCGGTCAGGTCTTTTGAATCGATATGACCATAGGAGGAATACACCTTCTCGCCGGTCTCCCCCGGCACCCTCGACGTGTAACTGCCATAGACCACATCACCATAGCCAATGAGCTCGTCCCCGGTGGAGAAGATGGCATAGCGATACGTGCCCTCGTAACGGCTCGTGGCGAGCAGGTCGTTGAGATAGGCGGAGCGACCCGTGACCACGCCGAAGGACAGATAGCCCGGATAGAGACCATTGGTGGAGCCGCAGGTCGGCGTCGTGGGGCCGGTCAGATAGCACGAGGTGAGGCCCAGGTTGGCCCCGGCGATGCCCACGAAGGTGTCCACCCACGACGTGATCGAGGGGCCGAGGTTGTAAGCGCCGCCGTCCAGCGCATCGCTCGCCGCCCCGCCGAGGATGACCTTGCGCCCGAGCGTCACGCCCATCGAGTGAGAGATGATATCCACCTTGGTCGCCCCCGTATACGCCTTCACCGCCTCCACGAACTTGCGCAGCCGCGTGAGGTACGCCTTCGAGTGGTACTGCAAGGAGGCGTAGGACGCGTCGGCCGGCCCCCAGGTCGTGGCATAGAGCTCCGACGTCTTGTAGCCCTGCGACAGGAAGTAATTGATGGAGCTGTTCCAGCCGGTCTGCCCGCTCACGCCCGTGCCCACCGCCTTGTCCGAATTGCCGTGGATGAAGATGACCGGCTGATGCGTCACCGTATCCGAGTCGCCGCTCTTGCCGCCGTAGCTGCCGCCGACGAGGTCGGTGCGGGCGAAGTCGTACGAGCCATAGCCGTTGGCGCTCAGCCAGTTGCGGAAATGGGAGGTGAGCCCCGCGGTCGATACCACCGCATAACTCGCCGTGCCCACCTCCTTCGCGCCCGTCTCCCCTCCTGCCTCGAGACCGCAAGCGACCAGGGGCAGCACCGCCCACGCCAGACACCACGTACCTAAGTTCATCATCTTCGCCTCCTCTAAGAGCCTCGCTAGAACGGCGGCGTCACTCACTCGGGGATATCGAGCGTGTTGCCGCTGAAGACGATGCGGTCCCCGGCCGCCGGGGTCTGGCTCACCGCCGGCACGTTGGCCGTCGTGAGCGCCGGCGCCTGCCCCGGCGTACCGCCGCGGGGCACCGTGCGCACCACCTGGCTCGGCGGCAGCGCCGCGCCCCGCGTCAGGTGCTCGTACATCGCATCGAGCGCCCGGATGAAGTAGACGTGCAGGGGCACGTACCGCGTGTCGTAGCCGGCCAGCACCGGCAGCCCGATGAAGGCGTCGAAGTGCTGCGCGTTCGTCACCTCGATGTAGCTCGCGCGGCTCGCCGCGCCCTCGACCTGCTGGTTCAGCGCAAAGTAGGCGCGCGAGGCAAACGAGACGGGGATCAGGCCATCGTCCCGGCCGTGCACGATGAGCGCCGACTTGCCGCGGAGGTTGCCCGTCCGCAGGATCTCGTTCACCCCGCTCCGCACCCGCTGTGCCGCCGCGTCGCTGCCCGTCCACAGGCCGCGCAGACACAGGGCGCCGTCCGCGTTGAGGTCCGCCTGCCCCGTCGACGGGGAGGTCGAGATCCCATCCAGCAGCGGCCCCGCCGGGTTGTCGTTGTTGATCAGGTTGATGCCGCTCGTCGGTGGGATGCCGTTCCCCGTGCCGAAGATGCGCGCCAGCGAGGCCGGCGCCAGGGCCGTGGGGGTGCCATCCGTCGCCGTGGCCGCGAAGCTGAAACCGCACAGGTTGTCCTTCACGCTGAAGCGGCCATACGTGTTCGCGTACGTCACCGCGATCGCCGGCGTGGCCAGCGCATACAAAGACGCGTGGAGGACGCCCGACTCCGGCTCCCAGCCATACTCCCGGAGCCGCTGCTGCGCCTCCTCGGCCTGCTCGGCGGTCGTGGTGCTCGTGAGCAGCCCCTGGGCCTTGAGGGCCGCGCAGCGATTGCCGGCCCGCGCCGCGTTGACCAGCAGCACCCCTGGGGCCGCCGCCGTGGACTGCGCCAGCGCGGCGCAGGGCTGCAGCAGGTTGCCCAGCGTGAAGTAATCGAACAGCGGCTTGCCCGGACCGGTTACCGCGCGGCCGCCGCGCCGGATCGTGAGGTTCGTCCCCGCCGCCGGGTTCACGTTGGGCTCGCTCACCACCACCCCGTCGATCCACCCGCTCGTGTCCTGCTCCGCCGCGGCGAGCACCGAGCCGCCGCCGTTCGACACGCTGGCCGCGATCACCAGCGTGTTGCCGGCGCGGAACGTCTGCCGCTTCTGCCCGCCGCCCGCGTCCTCGCCGAGCTCCTGGTTCAGGGCGTAGAAGGCGAACTCGATCGCCTCGAGCGTGTACTGGCCCCAGTCCTTCTCCGGGTTCACCTGCGAGTGCGCGTGCTTGAACGCGAAGCGGTTGGGCGTGGCGGCATTGAAGGCGGCGCGCTCGGCGTCGCTCAGGTTGGCCGTGAAGTGCGAGCGCTTGCTGGCGGCCGCCGCGTCCTGCCGCACCCCATCGATCAGGTTCACCGTGTTGTTCTGCAGGTCGTGCGTCCCGTTCCCCGTGCCCTTGTCGGTCAGGGCCACGACGCACCCGCGCTTGAGCCCCCACTCGCCCGCCGTGCCGATCGCGCCGTACACGCCGCGCGAGCCGCTCGACGGCGCGGCCACGATGCACGGCCGGGTGCGGTCGAACGTGGACGGGATCTGCACCGCCATGGTTACGTTCTGCCGCCCGCTGCCGTCGTCCGCGTAGGCCACGTACTCGACCCCGGCGACGCGGCCCTCGCCCGTCGTCACGTTGCCGCTCGCGTCCACGTTCGGGCCGTAGAGCGTGCCGTAGCCGCCGCCCGCGCTCACGTCCACGAGCGCGCGGTAGTTGTTGTAGATGGCCAGCCGCCGCAGCTCCGCCGCCGTCGGGTTGTTCGCGTCGGCGATGGTCGGCGACGTGGCCGAGGCCAGGCCCGACCGCCCCAGCCCCGCCGTGAGCAGGTCGTCGCTCGTGCCGTCGTAGGCCGTGCGGACGATCTCGTTCGCGAAGGACGGCTGGCGGTTCAGCGGGGTGCCTGGGTTACAGGCTCCGAGCCCCAGCCCCACACCGAGGGCCAGGAGCGACGATACAGACCAGACGATGCGGTCGTCGTGCATGTGTCCTCCTGCAGCGCGCGCGCCCACGTCGCGGCCCAAGGCCAGGGCCCTGGACGCGCTTCTTCACCAGCGCACCCGGACGAGCCGGGAGCGCGCGCTGCCAACAAAAGCCTGGGTCACCGCGAGCGCGGCGAACCCGCCCTTACGGACAGGTACCGATCACGTAGTAATTGGTACCGGTCTGCTTGAGGGTGGTCGTGTAGAAGACGTTATCGAGTCCCATGTTCTGGTTGGACCCGTTGGCGTATGCAGTGCCGAGCGAGTCATGCGCGCGCCCCGCCTGGACGTGCGCATAGTTCGTCGCCGTGTAGCAGGTCGCCGCCGCCGTCGTCGTGGCCGTCACCGCGCTCGACGCCCCGCTCTCCCCCACCGAGTTCACCGCCGTCACCGTGTAGCTGTAGCTCGTGCTCGCGGTGAGCCCGCTGTCCGTGTATGACGTGCTCGTCACGCCGCTCGGCGTCACCTGGGTCCCGTTGCGATACACGTTGTAGGTCGTGGCCCCCGTGCTCGCCGTCCACGCCAGCGACGCCGTGCTCGAGGTCGTCCCCGTCACCGAGAGCCCCGTCGGCACGGGCGGGATCGTCGTGCCGCCGCCACCTCCCCCGCCACCCGTGTAACCGCTCGCGACGCGATCGATCATCTTCTTCACCGCCGCCATCTGCCGGCCCGAGCGGCGATCGAAGTCCGTCCCGTAGTACCCCACCCAGTCCCAGCAGCCGTTGCTGTTCGCCCCCGCCTGACTCGGCGACGGGCTGTGGTTCACGCTGTCGGCCACCGTCTGCGGGAACAGCACGATGATGTTGTTCGTGTCGGCCCAGCGCGCATAGCCCGTGTTCTTGATGAACTTGTCGCCGATCGCGCCGTAATACTGCTGGCAGCCGTGGAAGGCGATGTGCAGCTTGCACTGCGCCCCGCTCGCGCACGCCGCCGGGACATACAGCCACCCGGTCGTGTCCATGCCGTAGCTGTTCGGCGTGGCGATGAACTCGCTCTGATCGAACTGCAGGAAGCTCCCGCCCAGCGTGCCGTTGTTGCGCGCCTGCAGGGTCCCATAGGCCGACCGCAGGATCGCCCCCGCGCCGTCGAAGCCGCAGTTACTGATGTAGGGCGACGCCGCCGTCGTGCAGGCGTTGTTGCCCGTGCTGTCGAAGTCGGTCGGGAACGTATGCGCCGTGTTGAGGTCCTTCTTGTACGTGACGTTCGCCGCCGGCACGAAGCTGCCGGTCGTCACGTAGTACTTGTAGACCTGGTCCATGACCGACGTGGCCACCGTCGTGTCCGACGAGCCCGAGAACATGTAGACCTTCTGGCTCGCCATGTTCGCGTACGCGTCGATGGTGCTCCCGCTCCAGCTCTTGGTGTTCGCGATCGACGTCGTGACGCTCGGGCTGCTCTGATAGATGCAGCTGAAGTACGACGTCTCCCCGCCGCAGTCGTAGACGCCGCCGGCCACGATCCCGACGCCCTTGATGAGGGACGAGTAGGCGACCCCCATCTGCCCTGCGAAGAACGCCCCCGAGGACAGCCCCGACACCGACGTGTCCGCGACGTTGACGTTGTAGCCCTTCAGCGCCGCGGCCAGCCCCTGCCGCAGCACCCCCTCCTCCACCGGTTCCCCACCATTCGGAGCCGCGCAGGCGCCCATCCCCAAGGCGCCCCAGACCGCGACCCAGGCCATCGGCGCGTAACGACGTACATCAGGAGTAGAGCGCATCTTCATAGTCCACTTCCTTTCGCTGCGACCTCACTCCGAGGCCCTACTCCCCCAGCTTCGCGCCGGCGCATGTCGCGGCCAACTTACATGGGCTTACTTGATGGCGGCGTTCGGGCCGGGAGGACGCTCGAGAGCCGAACGGACGAGCGCTGCTTAGAAGAAGAAGAAGCCGGTCCCCTGGATCGCGTTCGCCGTGGCGCGCATGCCGTCCGCGTACCGGTCGTCGTAGTACGCCCAGTCGACGCCCACGCGGATCGCCTGGGTGAGGTCGGCGAAGATGCCGGCGTTGTAGAAGGACTCGTTGTCGCGCACCCGGGCCGGGTTGGCATACTGCTTCGCGTCGAGGAGCCGGGTGTGCGAGTAGTTGGCGAACAGACCGACGCGCCCCCCCACGTGGGGCAGGTAATACTCGATGCCCACGATGAACGTCCGCCAGTGCGGCGCGCGCAGCCGACCGTTCACGTCATAGACCGCGAGGCCGGGGTCGACCGTCGTCGTAAAGGTGCCGCCCCCGGGCAGGTTCGCGTTCGTGACGCCGCCGTTGAGCCCCACGTAGAGATCGTTGATCGACTGCCCCTCCACGTACTCGCCGATGAGCGCGAGCGAGTTGTCTTTCTTCTCCTTGGTGCCGCGGATGATCGGCAAGAACCCGTCCACCGCGATGCCGAGGCTCGTCCGCGCGTTCGTGCGCTGCGGCGTGGCGCTGAACTCCGGCACCGAGAAGCGCCGCACGTCGCCGCTCACGCCGATCGAGGCCGGCGACGTCGACGTCGCCGTCACGTAGATCGTGTGCACCGCCGTCCACTTGGGGAACGCCAGGCGCACGCCAGCCTGGAGCTCCGGCGTCGACGAGTCGCGCTCCGGCGGCCGCATCCCGGCCACCGCCACGTCGATCGTCACGTGCTTGGTCTTGATCGCCTTCGAGAGGCGCAGCTGCGTCGTGCGCGAGAACAGCGAGCCCACCACGCCCGACCACTGCACGTCCGCCGGGATGTAGTTCGGCTGCCAGCCAAAGAGGTGCCAGTACTGGCCAAACAGGATGTCGAAGATGGGCGTGTCCACCTTCAAGTACGCGTGGCGGATGCGCAGCACCGGGTTGTTGAAGAACGCCGCCTCGGTGCCCGTGCCCGCGGCGCCGAGGAAGTCCATCTCGAGGAGCGCCGACGCGCGCACCCACTTCGTCTCCGGCGCCTGCAGGCGAAAGCCGAAGCGCGAGTCGCGCACGGTGAACTGGAGCCGGCTGTGGCCGGCCGCGAACGTCCCCGGCCGCGCCACCTGCAGGTTGCCGGCGAACTCGTTGAAGCTCTGCGTCGTGTTGTAGATGACGTCGGCCTGCACGAAGCCGTAGATCGTGGTCGCGATCTTGGCGATCACGAGCGTCGTGGCGTCCGCGCCGCGGTCGCCGATGGACTGGCCGAAGTCCCTGAGCGCCGCGTCGTACTCCTCGTCCGAGATGATGCCCTTTTCGTGCAGCATGCGCATCGTCGTGAGCTCGACGATGTGGTGCTTGGTGTGCGGCGTCGGGACCTTGGGCGGCGCCGGCACGGCCTTGGGCGGCGCCGGCGGGGCCGGCGGCGCGCTCGCCACCGTGGGCGCCACCGAGGCGCTCAGGCCCCGCACCGCGTTGTCATACTCCTCGGCCGAGAGGATCCCCTTGTCGCGCAGGAGGCGCAGCGACATGAACTCGGCGAACGGCGCCTTGGAGGAGGACGCGCCGGCCCCCACCGGCGCGGCGGCCGCGCCGGCACCCGTAGGCTCCCCCAGATCCCGCAGGGCGGCGTCATACTCCGCGGCCGAGATGAGCCCCTTGTCCCGCATGAGACGCAGCGTCGTCAGCCCCGGGGCCGGCGACGAGACGGCCCCGGCAGCGGGTGGCGTGCCGACGGTCTTGGCCGACTCCTGCGCCTGGGCCTGGACGGCGACCAGACAGACGAGAGCCAGGGACGGACGCAGTATTTTGCGCATCGATGCTCCTAGTGCAGGTGGTCCAGCTGCCAAGGCGGTGATCACGGACAGGGCCGTGGCCTCGGCGAGCGTCAGGCCCAAGCGCCAGTCGGCGACGGGCGCCGACATCCGCGGAGGCCTCTTGTCATTCGAGCTTCGGAAAGATAGAACTCGGGCACAACTGACATGCAGTTACATTTGCCCTTCCCGCGTTCGACCAGCGCTTTCGTCGGCAGGAAGGACGAACTGCAGCGGGTGGGTGAACTCCTCGGCACCGAGGCGCTGTTCCTGGTCTACGGCATCGCCGGCATCGGCAAGAGCGAGTTCGTCTACAAGGCCATCGAAGAGGCCCAGAAGACACCGCGCTTCCGCTCGGCACCGCCGATCCTCCTGCAAGCCCGCGCCGACCAGCGCACCGAGCACCTTCTCTCCATCTTACGGCTTCGCCTCAGCAACACCAAGACCGGTCAGCGCGGCGCCTGCGACAAGGCGCCGAGCTTCGATGAAGACCTCGTCGAAGTGGCGCGCCTCCTCGAGACCCGCGCCTTCCTCATCTTCCTCGACGACGCCCAGCACCTCGACCCGGCCTTCAGCGTCATGCTCGGCTACCTCGGCCGGCACGTCCGGCGCAGCCGCCTCTTCGTCGCCTCGCGCGCCGAGCTCACCCTGCCCGCCGACACCCCCATGCCCGTGTTCGTGCGGCTCCAGCCCCTCGACGTCGGCGCCAGCGCCGCCCTCGTGGCCGCCCTGTCGCACCGGATGGGCATCGGCGGCGCCGATCCCACCGAGGTCTTCCATCGCTCCGGCGGCAGCCCGTTCCTCATCCAGCGTGAGCTCGCCCGCCTGCGCTGCCCCTCCGACAGCGACGGCCCGAGCGGCGATCCCACGCGCGACTGGATGTTCACCGAGCTCAGCCGGGAGGCCCGCCAGGTGCTCCTCCTCGCGCGCGCGCTGCGCGGCCGGCTGACCCTGCAGGATCTCGAGCAGCAGGGCCTCGCCACCGACCCCCTGCGCGAGCTCGTCCGGCGCTTCCTCATCGACGTCGACCGCGGCGTCATCATTGTCCACGACCTCATCTGGGACGCCCTGCGGCCGCTCCTGCCCGAGGCCGACGTCGCCTGGGCGCGGCGCACCGCCGCCGAGCTCCTCCTGCGCCGCTTCGCCATCGATCCCCACCGCAACGCCGCCGACGCCATCGAGGCCATCCAGCGCCTCATCGGCGCCGACGAGCTCGAGCGCGCCTTCGAGACCCTGCACACCGCCTACAGCGCCATCGCCGGCGCCGGCCTGGATCACCTCCTCCTCGAGCTCCTACCCGCGCTGCGGCGCGGCCCCGCGCAACACCGGCTCGCCGTCGACCTCCTCGCCGTGCGCACCCACCTGCGCCGCTCCCACATCGCCCAGGCGCAGGAGATCCTCGACGCCCTCGGCCGCGAGCCCGAGGCCCGGGGCTCCCCCCGCTACCTGCGGCTCGCCGGCGAGGTCCGCCAGCGCAGCGGCAAGCTCGACGAGGCGCGCGCCCTCCTCGAGCAGGCGCAGGCCGCCGCCCACACCCCGCGCGAGCGCTTCTACGCGCAGCTCCAGCTCGCCAACGTCTCCTCCTTCGACGGCCAGTGCGACGCCGCGCGCAAGATCCTCGACCAGGCGCGCGCCGAACTCGGCACCCTCGCCCCCATCGACGCCGCGCGCTGGGGCTGGTCCCTCGCCCTGAGCTACGTCCTCGAAGACCGCATGGAAGACGCGGCCGGCGCCGCCGCCGAGACCACCGCCGCCTTCGGCCCCCGCGGCCCCGGGGACGCCGACGCCGTCGTCCTCCTCGCCATGCACGAGGTCGTCGCCCGCGTCGAGTGCGACGAGGTCGGCCGCGCGCGCGCCCAGCTCGACCGCATCCTCCACCACACCGCCGCCTCCGGCTCCCTGCGCGAGCAGATCGCCGCCGTCTACCGGGGCGTCGTCCTGTTCGCCGAGGGCGACATGCCCGGGGCGCGGATCACGCTCGAAGAGGCCCTCTCCACGCTCGAGGCCCACCAGGACTACACGCCCGCCTCGGCCGCCGCCTACTACCTCGGCCGCACCCAGCTCGCGCTCGGGGACCTCGACGGCGCCGCCGCCACCGCGCAGCGCGCGCTCCGCCTCGCCCAGGCCGCCGGCCTCCGCGGCCTCACCCCGCACGGCCTCGTCCTGCAGGCGCAGATCCTGCTCGCCGCCTCCCAGCCCGCCGCCGCGCGCATGCACGCCCTGCGCGTCCTCGAGACCTCCCCCACCTCCCGCCGGATCCGGGCCGCCGCGTGCGCCGTCCTCGCCAAGTCCCACGCCCTCCACCGCGACCTCCCCGCCGCCTGGCACGCCCTCCAGCAGGCCGCCGACTGCGTCACCGTCACCCCGGCGTGCGCCCGCGAGCACGACGTCGAGTACGCCGAGTTCGCCCTCCTCTACGGCGCTGGCAGCGCGCAGATGCCCGAGTTCCAGACCGAGCCCCTCGACCAGATCATCCGCCGCACCGAGGGCGCCGTCGCCCACTACGCCACGAGCGGCCGCCGCCACCTCGAAGCCCGCGCCGCGCTCGCCCTCGCCGCCGGACTCCTCTGCCGCGGCGGCGCCGAGGACCTGCAGCAGGCCGACGAGCTCCTCGGCCGCGCCCAGGACCTCTGCACGCGCCACGCCTACGGCCTCCTGCACCTGCGCGGCCTCCTCCTCGAAGCCGCCCTCGCGCAGCGGCAGGGCCGCGAGCGGCACACCAAGACCGTCCTCGCCCAGGGCCTCGACAGCGCCCTCCCCGTGGGAGACAGCCTCGAGCTGCGCCTCCTCCGCGCCGCCGCCCCGAGCGCCGGCCAGAACGCCGGCGACGACGCCGTGGCCCAGGGCGTCCTCGCCCTCCTCGGCCTCGGCGGCGCCGAGACCTACGAGATCATCGACCGCCATGGCCGCCGCGACGCCGACGAGGCCGCGTGCCGGCGGGCCTTCGGCATGCACGACCTCATCATCGAGCTCGAGCGCGGCGCCATCTCCCGCGGAGGCGGCGGCGGCGCCATCACCGGCCGCCCCCTCATGGCCACCCTCCTCGTCGCCCTCCTCACCGCGCCGGAAGACGGCATGAGCGCCGAGCGGCTCTTCTACGACGTGTGGGGCGGCAAGCAATACAACCCCCTCCGCCACCGCAACACCATCCACGTCGCCATCGCGCGCCTGCGGCAGGCCCTGCGCGAGCTCGTCCCCGGGCGCGACGTCGTGGAGACCACCCCCCAGGGCTGGCGCCTCGCCCGCGAGGTCGACCTCTGCGCCATCGGCCCCAAGAAGAGCCCCGACCGCGCCCCCCAGCGCGGCTGAAACTCCGCCTACTTCTTGTGAAAGAAGTGGGCCTCCTGCTCCGTCTCGAAGACGTGCGGGGCCACGCCGCGGCGGCTCAGCGCGTCGCCGAGCTTCATGCGCAGGAACGCGCTCGTCGTGTAGCGGGACACCTGCGTATAGAAGTGGTCCATCAGGTACCGCACCATCTCCGCGTAGGCGTCCGTGACCGACTCCTCGATCTGGAACGAGTCGTAGTTCACGATCACCGCCACCCGCCGACCGATCGAGCGGCACTTCTTCTCCACCATCTGGCGGATCGCCTCCACGTCGCGCAGGTTGCGCACGTGCATGCCGGCGAAGTTGTTGAACAGGACATTGCGATCCGGCGCGTAACTGATGCGGCTCGCCAGGTTGAGGTGCAGCAGCTCGGTCTTCAGATCCATCGGCCCGGGCCGGAAGATGCGCTCGTCCATCATCCCCACATTGCGCACGATCGGCTGGAACTCCATCTGCGCGAGCACGTCGTCCTCGACGTCGATCCCCGGCGCCACCTCGATGAGCTCGAGCCCATCCGGCGTGAGGCGGAACACGCAGCGCTCGGTCACGAAGTACACCTGCTGCTTGAGCCGCGCCGCGTAGGCGCCATTGAACGTGATCTGCTCCACCTTACGGACGAACTTCTTGCACCGCCCCTCGCGCAGGATGTTGAGCCGCCCCCCCGCCACCGCGACCTCCAGCCCGTCCGACGTGAACGTGCTGGCGAACACGAGCTTGCGCGCGTTCTGGCTGATATTGATGAAGCCCCCGGCCCCGGCGAGCCGCTTGCCGAAGCGGCTCACGTTCACGTTGCCGGCCACGTCGCACTCCGCCAGCCCCAGACACGCCAGGTCGAGCCCGCCCCCGTCATAGAAATCGAACTGCTGGTTCTGCTGGATGATGGCGTCCGGGTTGACCGCCGCCCCGAAGTCGAGACCGCTCGCCGGCATCCCGCCGATCACCCCCGGCTCCGCCGTGAGCGTCAGATAGTCGAGCAGCTTCTCCTCCCGCGCCACCGCCGCCACCCCCTCCGGCATCCCGATGCCGAGGTTGCAGACCGCGTTGGCCGACAGCTCGAACGCCGCCCGGCGGGCCACGATCTTGCGCACGTCCAGCGGCAGCGCCGGCATCTCGTCGAGCGGCACGCGGATCTCGGCCGCGTACGCCGGGCTGTAAGACGTCGCGTACGTCTGCATGTGGTACTCGGGCGGCGACACCACCACGCAGTCCACCAGGATGCCCGGGATCTGCACCGCGCGCGGGTCGAGCGAGCCCACCTCGGCGATGCGCTCCACCTGCACGATGACCAACCCGTGACTGTTCCGCGCCGCCATGGCCATCGCCAGGCCATCGAGCGTCAGCGCCTCCCGCTCCATCGTCACGTTGCCATTGCGGTCCGCCGTCGTCCCGCGCAGGAGCGCCACGTGGATCGGAAAGGTTTTGTAAAGGAGCCACTCCTGCCCCTCGATCTCGAGGAGACGGACCAGGTCCTCCTTCGTCGAGCGATTGATCTTGCCGCCCTCGATCCGCGGGTCCACGAACGTGTGCAGCCCCACCTTGGAGAGGACCCCCGGCTTCCCGCCCGCGATCTCGCGATAGAGGTGCGAGATACAGCCCTGCGGCAAGTTATAGGCCTCGATCTTGTCCTCCAGCGCGAGCGCCGCCACCTTCGGGATCAGCCCCCAGTGCCCGCCCACGACGCGCCGCAGCAGCCCCTCGTGAGCGATGCGATTGAGCCCACGGTTCTTGCCGTCCCCCTGCCCCGCCGCGAACACCAGCGTCAAGTTGCGCGGCGTCCCCGTCTCGAGGAAGCGCTGCTCGAGCCCTGCCAGCAGCCCGTCCGGCGTCCCCGTGCCCACGAAGCCCGAAGTACAGATAGTGTCCCCATCCCGAACGAGGGCCACGGCTTCTTCTCGGGATACGATCTTGTTCCGCATGCGACGGTGAGTCTGTCATCACGTCCCCCCACCTGCCAAGTGACATGGGCTTACCTGGCAGAGGGTGCCGCTTCCCAGAGACCCCATGGACGTGAGCGTCCCCCCGCGCGCAGCCGTCGCTACTCCTCCTCCTGCTGCTGCGCCGCCAGCTTGCTGATCACGTTCATATCCTCGAGCGTCGTCACGTCCCCCTGCACCGCCCCCGTCGCCGCCAACTCCTTGAGCAGGCGCCGCATGATCTTCCCCGAGCGCGTCTTCGGCAGCGCGTCCGTGAACCGGATCTCCTCGGGCCGGGCGATCGCGCCGATCTCCTTCACCACGTGCGCCTTGAGCGCGTCCGCATCGCTCGCCTCCGGCCGCCGCCCGCCGCGCAGCGTGACGAACGCCACCACCGCCTGCCCCTTGAGCGGATCCGGCCGCCCCACCACCGCAGCCTCCGCCACCCAGGGGTGCGACACCAGCGCGCTCTCCACCTCCGCCGTCCCCAGCCGATGCCCCGCCACGTTCAGCACGTCGTCCACCCGCCCCATCACCCAGAAGTACCCGTCCCCGTCGCGGCGCGCCCCGTCCCCCGTGAAGTACGCCCCCGGCACCTGCGAGAAATATGTCGACACGAACCGCGCGTCATCCCCCCACACCGTGCGCAGCATCGACGGCCAGGCCTGCCGGATCACCAGCAGCCCCCCCTCGTCCGCCCGACAGGGCGACCCGTCGCGATGCACCACCTCCATCTGGATCCCCGGCATCGGCAGCGTGCACGAGCCCGGCTTGGTCGGCGTCGCCCCCGGCAGCGGCGACATCATGATCGCCCCCGTCTCCGTCTGCCACCACGTATCCACGATCGGGCAGCGCTCCTTGCCGATGATCCGGTGGTACCACATCCACGCCTCGGGGTTGATCGGCTCCCCCACGCTCCCGAGCAGCCGCAGCGACGCCAGCGAATGCCGCGCCGGCCACTGCTCCCCCCAGCGCATGAACGCCCGGATCGCCGTCGGCGCCGTGTACAGGATCGTCACCCCCAGCTCATCGACCATCCGCCACAGCCGGTCCGGCTCCGGCCAATCCGGCGCCCCCTCATACATCACCGCCGTCGCCCCGTTCGCCAGCGGCCCATAGACCAGATACGAGTGCCCCGTCACCCACCCCACGTCCGCCGTACAGAAATACGTATCCTCGTCGCGCAGATCGAACACCATCTTCGTCGTGTACGTCGCCCCCACCAGGTACCCGCCCGTCGAGTGCACCACCCCCTTCGGCTTCCCCGTCGTCCCCGACGTATAGAGAATGAACAGCGGGTGCTCCGCCGGCACCGGCGTCGCCGCACACTCGAGCGGCTGCCCCGCCACGAGCTCCTGCCAGTCGCGCTCGATCTCCGCCGGCGCCTCGACCGCCGCCTCCGGCAGCGACACCTCGCCCTGCGGCCGCGTCCCCCGGCGCACCACCACGAGGTGCTTCACCGTCGGCGCCCCCGCCACCGCCGCGCGCGCCGCCTGCCGCAGCGGCAGGAACCGCCCGCGCCGCCAACCCCCGTCCGCCGTGATGAGACACACCGCACCCGCGTCATTCAGCCGGTCGCGCAGCGCCTCGGCCGAGAACCCCGCGAACACCACCGAGTGGATCGCCCCGATGCGCGCGCACGCCAGCATCGCGATCGCCAGCTCCGGGATCATCGGCAAATACAGCCCCACCCGATCCCCCTTCTGGACCCCCAGCTGCCGGAGCGCATTCGCCGCACGCGCCACCTCCACCGACAGCTCGTGATACGTGAGCACGCGGCGCTCGCCGAGCGGCTCCCCCTGCCAGATGAGCGCCGCCTTGTTGCGCCGCCACGTCGAGAGGTGCCGATCCAGGCAATTGACGGTGAGGTTCAGCTCCCCGTCGACGAACCACTGACAATGAGGAAAGCCGCCGCGCCGCACCTCCGTGAACGGCCGCGCCCAGACCAGCTCCCGCGCCACCTCCGCCCAGAACTGTTCGGGCTCCTCGGTCGCCCGCCGATGCAGCTCACGGTACTCGTCGAGCGACCGCACCCGCGCCTGCGCGCTGAACCCGGCCGGCGGCGCGAACGTGCGCGTCTCCTTGAGCACGGAATGGATCGACTGGTCGGACATGGACGGGGACGGGGACGTCGACGTGGACATGGAGATGGGCCTCCTTCACAAGGACATGGGCGCACCGCGATCGCCGCAGCCGCCCTCATCCTAGAGCATCCCGTCCCCCCGCCCTGCTGACATGCGCTTGCATCTGCGCTTCCCCTATTGGATCTCGGTTTCGGGGCCTGCTACCGTTCCACAGAGCCATGCGTAACGAGACCATCGTCGAGCACTTCCGCCAGCTCCCCACGGACGAAAAGCTCCAGCTGCTACGCACTCTGTGGAACGAGCTCGAGGCGGAAGCGGCGGAGCGTCCTCTCACGGAGGAGGAGCGGCGCTTCCTCGATGAGCGGCTGGGTGACATCGAAGCAGATCCTCGCGCCGACCGCCCTTGGGCAGACGTCCGCGCCGACCTTCTCAACGGTCGATGAAGGAAATCCGCCTCGCGGCGCACGCAGCGGATGATCTGCGCGACGCGAGAGACTGGTACGAAGCGCGGTCGCCGGTCTCGGGCAGCGACTGGTAGAAGCCGTGGATGCAGCTCTCATCGCGGTGAGCGAACATCCACAGCGTTTCCCGGTCGTCCATGGAGACATTCGGCGCGCCCTCGTGCAGTCCTTCTCCTACGCCGTCTTCTATCGCGAGCTTCCCGAGTTCATCCGAGTCATCGCCATCGTTCACCAACACCGCAGCCCTGCCGTGTGGCGCCGACGGCGCTGAGCCGCCAAGAAGATCCCTGCGAGACGCGGTGACGTGGGTACGACCTTGCTGTGTGCCCCGGCCGTAAACATCCAGGCGCCAGGTGAGCAGCCGCGTAGAGGCCCCCGGGCAGCCCCCCGATGGCACCTGAGGACACGACGCCCCAGGTGGGGACTGTAGTCCCACCGGGGCTACACCCTGGGCCTTGGAACGCAGGCACTTCGAGCCAGCGAGCCCTGGTACAGCATGTGCCTGAACCTGTGCGGCTTGTCGTCAGGACACGGTCCCATGTCGGGATCGTGCAGGCGACCCGGGACGAGTAACAGAGCGGAGGAATCCCATGTTCACCAAGACGAAGAAGATCACGAGAGCGGCGATGTTCGCGATGGCCGGCAGCGCCTTCATGTTCGGCTGCGGCGCCCAGGATCCTGCGGCCGAGCAGCAGGAGATCATCGACAACCTGATCCAGGCCGGGTACCCCGCCAAGGACATCGAGATCTTCGACGGCAAGGTGTACGTCCAGAAGGACGCCCACGTGACGCTGCAGGCGTCGCGCGAGATGCTCGAGACCACGGGCACCGCCGAGCAGTACCGGACCACCAACCTCGTCGGCAGCGGCGTCGCGACGATCTGCGTCAACCCCACGAGCCAGTTCAACAGCTACTCCAACCTCAGCCAGGGGCTGGACCTCGCGCTCCAGAACTACAACGCGCTCAACCTCCGCATCAAGTTCGTGCGCGGACCGGCGACCGGCTGCGACGCGAACATCACCGCAAAGACCGCGGGCGGCACCGGCGGCTCCTCCGGCTTCCCCTCGGGCGGCCTCCCCTACAACACGATCAACATCGGCACCGGGCTCCGGAACTACAGTCTCGACGTGAACGAGCACGTCATCACCCACGAGATCGGCCACACGATCGGCTTCCGTCACACGGATTACTACAACCGCTCCATCAGCTGCGGCACCGGCGGCAACGAGGGTGATGGCGGCGTCGGCGCCATCCTGATCCCGGGGACGCCGAGCACGGCGACCGTCGGCGGCTCGATCATGAACGCTTGCTTCCGTTCGACCGAGACCGGCGAGTGGTCGAACAGCGACGTCACCGCGCTCAACGCCCTCTACTAATCAAGCGCTCCGTTCGCCCTGATGCCGGCTGAGCCCTCGCCTCGGCCGTCCCTAAGTACAGCTCCCTACAAGATCGTGCCCAGGGGTACGCGGCACTCAACCCCCCCGGTACCGGCACTCAACCAGGGGGTACGCGGCACTCAACCCACGTGTTGCGCAACACGATGGCCCTTCGTGGGGCTCGGCGCGCGGCGCAGCTTGAGCCCCACCACCCCGCTCGCCACCGCCGCTCCCCAGCGCTTGATTTCCGCCAGCGCGTCCGCCTCCCGCTTGGGCGCCACGCGCCCAGCGCCCACCGTGGTCCAGATCGAGTAGCCCGCGTGCTCAGTCTAGGGGTTTGCGTAACTCGTTGGCGACCGTGTTGCGCAACTCGTAAGCCAACCCCTCCGGTACCGGCACTCAACCAGGGGGTACCCGGCACTCAATCCCCCCGGTACCGGCACTCAACCCCCCCGGTACCGGCACTCAACCAGGGGGTACGCGTCACTCAACCAGGGGGTACGCGTCACTCAACCCCCCCGGTACCGGCACTCAACCCCCCCCGGATCGTCACTCAACCAGGGGGTACGCGTCACTCAACCCCCCC